>NZ_JAFBKA010000139.1:0-255 GCF_022760795.1 Pseudomonas sp. BP01 | reverse complement strand
TCAAACCGACGTTCACCGTGCACATCAACCAACCGCTGGGCCACGACCTGGTCGTGACCCTGAGCAACAATGCTCAAGTCACCATCAAGGCCGGTGAGACCAGCGCACCGTACACCCACGATGCGCAAGGCGACGACGTTTACAACGACGCCGGTGAAATCAGCGTTGGCATTAAATCGGCGGTAGACGCTACCGGCGCCACCTTCGAAAACCTGGAGTTGGGCGGCGCTGCGAAAGTGGATGTCACCGACACCA
>NZ_JAFBKA010000138.1:0-255 GCF_022760795.1 Pseudomonas sp. BP01 | reverse complement strand
ACGGCACCAGCGGTTCGATTACCGTCACAGCCCCGGACAACGTCTACGTTGGCAGCAACCCAGCAGTGGTCAACTCCATCGCAACTGTTGCGGGCGCTGACGTCGGCAAGTTCGAGCAGCTGACCCTAGACAAGACGCCGGTCAGCACCACTGTCACTGACGAGCCAGGTTCGGGCACTCCGGGCACCGGAAACCAGGGCGACCTGGTGCAGGTCACCATTACTGCCGATCAGACCTCGGTGGCGGAAAACGTCA
>NZ_JAFBKA010000137.1:0-255 GCF_022760795.1 Pseudomonas sp. BP01 | reverse complement strand
CAGCAGAAAAGCTGGGAAGCAGGCCAGCCAACAACGTATGGTCGCGCATCAGCAATGCGCGGTAGGGTGGGCTGTCTGGATCCTCTAGCCATTTCAGCCAGAGGGTTTCGCTGGTGCCGGCCGCAGGGGCCGCTCCCGGCACAATCGCCTCGGTAATCCCGCCACCCAGGCACAGCGCCATGGTCTTGGCATACGCTACGCCAGACTCCCGGTGATCACCGTCGTAGTCGTACTGCTCGGCCACCTTGAACATGG
>NZ_JAFBKA010000136.1:0-255 GCF_022760795.1 Pseudomonas sp. BP01 | reverse complement strand
GAGCGTCAGGTGCGGTGATATCCGGCGCGGTGACCTGCGCCGGCAGCGAAGAAACGCCGCTGTCATCGATGGCAACGACATCCAGCAGTTCGCCGTTGGCTTGAGCAGGATTCAGCTCGATGCTGAAGGTGCCATCGGCATTGGCGATGGCGCTGCCGATCAGGGTGCCGTTGGCGTCATGCACCTCCACGCGAGTACCGGCAGGCGCGGAACCGGTGAGGGTGGTGCCGTCGGCATCGATGGCCAGGTTGCTCG
>NZ_JAFBKA010000135.1:0-255 GCF_022760795.1 Pseudomonas sp. BP01 | reverse complement strand
AAGGATTTAGAACAGTAGCTCGGCGATTTGCAGTGGACTTCAGCCTGCTGCGGCGCTGGTTCTCCGCTTTCCAGAAGCATGGTCAGTTCAGCCTGCGCAAAACCGGCCAGCGGTACAGTACGGCCTATAAGCGCTCAGTCCTTGAGTACATGCACAAGCATCAGCTTTCCTTGCGCCAGACCGCTGCCCATTTCGGTCTTGGTCAGTCCTCGCAGATAGGCATTTGGGCGCGGCAGCACTACAGTGGGAGTCTGG
>NZ_JAFBKA010000134.1:0-255 GCF_022760795.1 Pseudomonas sp. BP01 | reverse complement strand
AGCGTGTCTATCACGAGGAAAAGGGGCTTTACGGTTACCGGCGTGTGACGGCGGTGATCCGCAACGCCGGCACCTTGGTTAACAAGAAAGTCGTAGAACGCTTGATGGTCGCGCTTGATCTTCGCTCGCTCGTACGGCCCAAAAAGTACCGGTCGTACAAGGGCGTCGTCGGCACCATCGCGCCTAACCTGCTGGAGCGAAACTTCCTGGCGCAGCGCCCGAATCAGAAGTGGGTGACCGATGTGACCGAGTTTA
>NZ_JAFBKA010000133.1:0-255 GCF_022760795.1 Pseudomonas sp. BP01 | reverse complement strand
CCTGCTTCTTCAGTTCTTCCAGCTTTTTTAGGTAAGCGTTCTCCATACGCAGCCACTCAAGCTCAGCCAGCAACTGGTCGCGGCTTTTATCGGTGTCATCGGACGTCGTAGGTTTTATGGGGTAAGGTTTTTTCGACATGGCAGCGGGTTTTCTTCTCTTGGAAGCAGACAAATCCAGACTCCCACTGTAGTGCTGCCGCGCCCAAATGCCTATCTGCGAGGACTGACCAAGACCGAAATGGGCAGCGGTCTGGC
>NZ_JAFBKA010000132.1:0-255 GCF_022760795.1 Pseudomonas sp. BP01 | reverse complement strand
GAAGCGCATACGGTGGATGCCTTGGCAGTCAGAGGCGATGAAAGACGTGGTAGCCTGCGAAAAGCTTTGGGGAGTCGGCAAACAGACTGTGATCCAGAGATCTCTGAATGGGGGAACCCAGCCAGCATAAGCTGGTTATCTTGTACTGAATACATAGGTGCAAGAGGCGAACCAGGGGAACTGAAACATCTAAGTACCCTGAGGAAAAGAAATCAACCGAGATTCCCTTAGTAGTGGCGAGCGAACGGGGACCAG
>NZ_JAFBKA010000131.1:0-256 GCF_022760795.1 Pseudomonas sp. BP01 | reverse complement strand
AAGTCGTAACAAGGTAGCCGTAGGGGAACCTGCGGCTGGATCACCTCCTTAATCGACGACATCAGCCTGCTGATGAGCTCCCACACGAATTGCTTGATTCATGGTTGAAGACGATCAAGACCTCCTGCAGGTCTAGCGTTGTTCCTGATCAGAACTTGGAAATGAGCATTCGCTTCGAATGTTGATTTCTGACTTTTGTCAGATCGTTCTTTAAAAATTCGGATATGTGATAGAAATAGACTGAACACCAGTTTCA
>NZ_JAFBKA010000130.1:0-260 GCF_022760795.1 Pseudomonas sp. BP01 | reverse complement strand
CGCCACCTTCGAAAACCTGGAGTTGGGCGGCGCTGCGAAAGTGGATGTCACCGACACCATCGACGAAGTCGTGGCCAAGTTGACTGCGACCCCTTCGGTCACCGAAGGCGGCGAGATCACCTACACCGTCACACTGACCAACAAAGACGGCCTGCCGATCAACAACCATTCGGAGCTGTACTTCAAGCTGACCGATGGCACGACGGTCGTTGTGGCCGCCAACAGCACCACTGGCTCGGCCACTGCAACCGCACCGGATA
>NZ_JAFBKA010000012.1:0-175409 GCF_022760795.1 Pseudomonas sp. BP01 | reverse complement strand
GGTCGATAATTAACCTATCTGGCTAAGAAGGACTTAAATAGATGAGTAATTTGCCATCATCTAAGGTATGTCGGAGAAAAATATTTAGTCAAATCTGAAAATAGGTGTTGCAAGCTGTCTCACTCAAGTTCGATACTTAACTCAAGACGCAAGAGAGACGTCTTAAAGTGCAAGTGAGTCAGCAAAATGCAAAAGATCACCGCCTACGCAGTCAACGCCACTATTGTCGGCCACGAAACCATCAGCTCCGACGACGTAATGAAAACCGTCGAAACTCTTCGCACTGACTATCCTAAGGTTTCCCGTGTTATCAACATTGATGGCAATGTAATCCCTGCGATCAAAGCAGCATTGAAAACCGCATCGGGTATCGCATCGGGCGAAAAGGGCGTCATTGCAAAAAACGTATACGACTTGTCGAAAGTCGAGCTTGCAGTATTGATCGCGTCAAACGACTCCAGCGATGAGGCGTTTGATCGCGCGGCTTACGAGATCTCCCGCGACGCCTTCACATCTGGTGGAATTGACGAAAAAGCAAAAGCCCTCGCTGACGCGTCTGGTCGCAGCCACGAAGCGTGCTTAAAGCTGATCAATGCAAAGCTGTCTCGCAAAACCGCTGAGCTCATCTCGCATCTCAAAGCACTCAAGGACGAGGGCCAGGCTCCGCGTGACGCCGTCGAAGTCAGGGATTACATCATAGCGACCGAAGGCGCAACTCTCCTGGCACTCCCCACTGGATATGGCAAAACCAGCGAGATCATCGAGCCAGTTCTCGCTGATGAAATGGAAGCGGGAAAAAAAGTCCTTGTAATCAGTCACCGCCGCTCAATCAATAAAAACATCGCCCAGATCCCAGGCATTGTCAGCTACGACGAGTGCGACACCCCAGACGTACTGCAAAACGCCAAAGGCCTGAAAATCGTCGTCAACTCGCTGTCTGCCAGCAAATTCAAAGAGTTCGTGAACTCAGCTGACGTAGTAGTCATCGACGAAGCATCCCAGGTGATTGCACACGTCCTCGGCGGCGAAGTGAAGCACCGCGAGGCCGTTTGGAACGCTCTTCGGTTTGCCATCAAATCAGCCAAAAAAGTGATCTTGGCTGACGCTGACATCAACACCAGATGCGTTGATCTTCTCGCCGGTCGAGAAGCGAAGCTCTTTAAGATCGCGCAGGATCACAGCGACATCACTGTCAGGACTTCTGACTCCAGTTCAGTGCGTGGCCTGATCGTCAAAGCCGCCATTGAGGGTAAGAAGATCCTCGTGTCATGCGACGTCGCGCGTGAGGCCCTGGCGCTCGGCAAGTACATCGAAAAGAAAGCTAAGCGCTCTGTACTGGTCATTACAGCTGACAATGCGAAATGGGAAGCTCAGGCGGCGTTTATCGCGAACCCAAATCAGGCAGGCCACGAGATTGTCATCTACAGCCCAGTCATCACTAGCGCGCTGTCGATCACATCAAGCCACTTCGATGCCCACTTTGGCTTGTTTAGCGGCCAGGTAGTACCGTCAGACGCGATCCAAATGCTCCGTCGTGACCGGACTGCTGCCAGCTTTACTGTCGGTCTCAAGAACCCAGATTACAAAAAGTCCGAAATCGTAGACATCACCTTCAGGAAAGAAATGGTGGCGACGGAGGAGCTTCTGCGCTGGCTCACGATCAGCGCCGAGGCCAAAACCAAAATCCGCGAAGCGATTGCGGCTGACAATGCACCATCCGCTTTTGATGCACTTCGGTACGACCACTGCTCTTGTGAAGCATGGCTAAAAGACAACATCTCCAACACCCTGCCAGCACTCCTCTTGATGCAAGGCTTCAACGTCGAAGTCCTAGAACAGGATGATGTGATGTCCACGGCTGGCTTCGTCGCTGACTCCCAAGGCCGCAAAGCTGTCAAAAAAGAGACCGCTGCCAAGTTTCTCAGGTCTGCAGCAGCCAAGACCGAGGTCGTCCAGGCGGTGCAAGACTCCGGTTCAAAAGACGAGACTGAGTACATGGCGGTGATCAGGGCCCGTGCCCAGGAAGTCATTGGGCGCCCAGATCTATCAATCGAAGACGCTAAGCTTTGGGGCGATGGCGAAGGTGAGTCCAAGATCAAGCTTTTCAGGAAACTCTACAGCGTCAACGAAGTGACCCATGAAGAAGAAATGTCTGTGTTCTCGAAGATCCTGCCGGCAATTGCGGAAATGTCGCTTACTAAGGGCTGGAAAGCAGACGACTCAGCAGACCTGTTCGACAGCCTCAACAGCATCCGCTCGAAGGTCATCAGCCTTGGCATCAACATGCCTCGCGCCAACACGGTCAAAGCTAAGCAAGCTGCTGTAACTAACATCTTGAAATGCTTCGGACTCAAGACGCGCAAAGTCGACGGCGGCAAGTCCGGTGACTACTACATCATCGACAACGACTCGCTAACTCTGATGTCTAGCTACATCAAAATCAGCACTCCGCTCTAAGCATTCCCTGGGCCAAGGACGGCCCGCTCTCTATACCAAATAAATTTTCTTTGTCAAAGATCAAATTATTTTGACTTTAGCTATTGCACGGCTAAAGGCTCATTTTTAATATGTACATATAAGAGCAAAAACAACAATAAGAGCCTTATATATGAATATGCAAGTCAAGCTTCCGCAAACCATCGACATGGCCGAAGTCGACGATCTTCGCAGGCCTCTTAGGGAGGACTACAGGAACATTGATCGCGACAAGCTTGAGCTCATCACCAATACTTGCATTGCGGCACTCGATAAGGTCGACTGGAATGCATACAACGAACAGCGGTTCGGTCGCAAACCAGTTACAATTGACAACGTAATATTCCTGCCGTCGCTGCCTCCCGTGCCCAAGCCATTTCGCTCTTGGCCTGAAGTCAAGCTAGGTGTCTTTAGTCCGCTTAAAAATCTCGAGTACGAGCCAAAATCACACAGGGTTGAGTATGTGATTCGTCATACGTATCAGCCAGATTGGGTCGACGCTCTAAACGATAGGCTGTTTTTCGACGCTAAAGGTGTGATCGCAAGCCAGCATGACGCAGCAAAGTATCGCGCTGTCGCTAGGGATAACGGGGTTCATTTGATATTCGTTCTTGAGGCGAGAAATGTAGATTGCCCATTTGCTAGAAAGCGAAAGGACGGAACAAAAATGACCCATGAGGAGTGGATACGTAAGGAAAAATTTGATTACTGCTACTTAGACGAAATTAATGAGTTCTACAAGTCGGCTCGATACAAATTCCTCGTCGAAAACTTCGGCAAAGGTCTACCGCGCCTTGAAGAGACTTTGCGCACAAACCGCAAGAAATAACTGTTACAATATTCGCATAACTATAATAAGAAAGCTGTCATGCGAAAGATCCTTGGTATCGACCCTGGCCTCTCAGGAGGCCTGTCCATAATTGACGAACATTTTAATCTTGTTGCTTGCTATCCAATGCCGACCGTGGTCGAAGAGGACGGCAAGCGCAGGGTTGATCCCGTTGCTGCCTTCAACCTTCTTTCGCAGTACGACATTGCCTTGGCTGTGGTCGAGAAAGTTGGCGCGCGGCCAGGGCAGGGTGTTACGAGCATGTTTAGCTTCGGCGATGCCTTCGGAGCCATACGCGCTGTCGCCGCCCTGGTCGCCAAGGAAGTCAGGTTCACCAGGCCGCAAGAGTGGAGGGGCTGCCAGGGGCTCACAGGCTTGTCCAAAGAGCAGATCGCCGAGGTGGCTTTCGAGGTCTTCCGGGCTGAAGCTATCTACGGTCGCAAGAACAAGAGCGGCGCGCGGGCCATCAAGGACGGTATATCCGATTCGCTGATGATTGCCAAAAGTGGCGCGCGGCTTTTGGAGTGACTGATGGCAGCGAAGGCACTCACTAAAAAGATCATCGCTGATCTGGAAAAATACATCACCCAGACGACAAGCCTGAAGATCGCCTGCGGCTGTGCCGGGGTGCCTTCATCCACTTTTTTTGCGTGGCAAAAGGCCGCAAAAGAGATCGAGGAAGAGGGCAAGAGCGAGTCTGACTTAACCAAAGATGAGATGTTGCTGCTGGAGTTTCTGGAGCGCATTGACTTAGCGAAAGCAAAATCCTGTAAGCCCGCCATCGACGCAGTGATGAAGGCCATAAAATCCGGTGATGCAAACCAAGCCGCGCGCCTGCTCTCGCGTCGTATGCCGGAAGAATTCGGCGACTGGAATCGAAAAGAAGTCACGATTCGACAAGAAACGACCGAAGAATCCAGTACTGGCATCGCCCTCATCCCATCCATGGGCTCTGACAACGATCTCGATCAACTCCTGCAGCAACAGCAATCAGAAGCTTTGTTGCTCGCAAAAACCAAAACAAACGAACTCTCATAACAATAATAAGAAGGGTAGAGTGATGATCAAGCAAAGAAGCTGGGGCGACTGCGGAATTGCAACGCTCATCAATGCAGTCTCTGACAACAGATTTACATACTTTAACGGCCCTGGTGGTTACGAACGCTTAGTCGAGCTTTTTGAGGGGCGTAACAGCGGAATCACAATCCAGGAAGTCTCGGCAACCCTGTTCTTTTGCGGATTTACACCACTTTACCTACCCCTGAGCGGGTTTAGGACTGAGTCCGGCATCAGCAATGCTCACGTCATTCACACCGAAATCATGGACTATGCAATGAAAGGTGAGAAGGCTGTACTTCAGGTGAAGACCAAGTCCGGCCTTCTGCATCTGGTCTACTTCGATGGTCGAAATATTTGGGATCCCTCGCCAAACTCTGGTGAGCATCCAGTACTGAGCGATTACGAATCCATCGTAGATGCTGTTTTCTTCAAACGCGCTAAAAAGCGATGCTGGCTCAAGGATTACACTCGCAGCGCTATCCCAAAAGTTACCACTCTTGGCCGCAAAATCGCCTTTGAGCTCCGGGTGTTTGCGGGCAATCCTACTGCAAGGAAAATTGCTGAATACGAAAAAAGCCGTAAGTCGCGCTCCGGTGATTTGTGATCAACGGCGATCAGGCGTTTGTGCGCAAACAGGGCTCTTCCACGGTGCCGCATGCGGTACGCGAAGGTGCTTTGTGACCCACAGATAGAACAAACAATAACCAAATAATAAGAACTATAAGGTTACCAAATGAACACATTAAGGGCCTGGAACGGCTTAAAGAGCAAAATCGGAAACATTATCCCAATTGCAAAAGCGGTCAGAAAGGTTGTTTGGGAGCCGATCCCAGGAGCTGATGGTGGCCTGAGCTCCCAAGGGATGCTTCTCCTCACTGGCCAACCTCGGAATCTCGTCAAAGAAGTCCTCTTTCACGGTTCCAGGGGCAACGGGAAATCCGAGTGCTTGCTGATGGCATTCGGTCAGCATGTCGGTCAGGGCTGGGGTAGCTACTGGCGTGGCGTGATCCTACGTCGTCAGTTTTCATCGCTAAAAGACTTGATCGTCAAGAGCCACAGGCTTTTCCCGAAGTTGTTCCCAGGCGCTACGTACAACAAGTCGATGCGCGAGTGGACTTTCCCAACTGGAGAAGTCCTAATATTCGACTACATCGAGAAGAAGGAGCAGTACGAGGCTAAGTTCCACGGTCAGGAATACAGCTTTATCGGCTGGGACGAGCTGACCACCTGGGCTACAGACGAGATCTACGAGTCCATGATGTCGACGCTCCGGACGTCGTACCAACCCACCAAAGCTCAGCCGCTGATGCCCCCACTACAGGTGCGCTCCACCACCAACCCATGGGGCGTCGGAAAAAGGTGGGTCAAGGCCAGGTTCATCGACGGCAAAATCAGCGGCCAGATTGAGTACAAAAATGGCCAGCGGGACAAATGCGCGATCTTTGGCACCGTGTTCGAGAACCCACACCTCAATGACGAATATAAAGCCTGGTTGCGGACTATCAGTGACCCAGCAAAGCGTGCCAGCTGGCTGCTTGGGGACTGGGAAGCCGTTGATGACACCGCGATGTTCGCTGCTCTCTGGAAGAAGGATGTGCTGCTCATGCAGCCGTTCACCATACCCGCACATTGGAAAGTCGAGCGATCCTTTGACTACGGCCAGTCGACACCTTTCTGTTGTCTTTGGACTGCGGAAGCCAACGGCGAATCTGTCCTCGTCAACGGCAAGCCTTTCTGCCCGCCCAAGGGCTCCATCATCGTCGTAGGTGAGGACTACGGTACTCCACTGAACGCAGACGGCACTCAGCAGAAGCGTGACCTAGGGCTGTTTTTGAGCGCCGGCAACATCGGTAAGCGCCTGAAAGCTAGGGAGCTCAAGCTGCAGGAGACCATCCTAAAAAGCCATGCGAAAGTGACGCCGGGGCCGGCTGACAATCAGATTTTTAATGGATCGAAGGTCGATCAGGGCACCGCACCGACCGTAGCCAAAGATCTTGCCGCCGAGGGAATGACTTTTGTAAACAGCGACAAATCGCCGGGTTCTCGCGTGACGAGTGCGCAGCTCATGTTCAACCGGCTGCAGGCGACGATTGAGCAGGATCCCAGCAAGCCGCACATCTATTTCTTCACGAATTGCAGGTTTCTGACTTCTTCTATTCCTGAGCTTCAGCGTGATGAAGATCAGCTTGATAGCGTGGCTAAGTGCGGCGATGACCATGCCTGGGACGCGCTTGCATACCGTTTGACTTGGAAGCGACCAGTTACATCAGTGCAGCAAGGCGTGCGGTGAATACAGGGCTCTTTTCATTGTAGTACCACTTGATGACCTCCATGTTCTGCAGCTTCGTTCGGAATGTGATGGATTCAATGTGGTTTGATGAGAATACTGTATATGCGTGGTTCGGTTCTCTAATTAATTCAAAGGTGCATATTTTGGTGCCAAACTCCTCACGGACTTTAACGTGCCCCCACATTTTCTGCTCTCGTAAAAGCTCACGGTTGGTGCCAGTAATTATGTCCGATGGGTTGCCTGGGCATTTTTCGTAGACGTGTAAGGTGATGTGGTTTTCAACGGAAAAGTCGACCATGACTACGGCTGCAGAGTTGTACTTTTTTCCTGGTCGCCATAGCCTGCGAATTCTTCTAGCCAGCTTATCCTCAAAGATGGCGCGAGATATCTTCTGATGCTTCTTGTCCCTCTCCCAATAAACTACGCGCATCCACCTATAGAGATCTTCATGAGTGCCAATTCCACGAGTAGCCATTTGATCACTCCAAATCATTGGTGGAGACAAACCTACAGCCCGTTTGCGGACTTGTAAAGTATGTGTTTACGCTTACGAAATTAGGGAAGTTTCAAAATCCACCAAGTTTCGTGTCAAGCACTATTTGATAAATGATAGAATATTTACATAACAATAAGAGGCATTAGCAAGATGTCCGTATCGACGCGCACCCTGAGGTGCCAAAAATTTTACGATGATCGCGAGCTGATCCGCGCCGTTCGAGGCGGGACGCAGGCGCTCAGAGCTGCTGGAACGAAGTACCTTCCGCGAGAGCCTGGCGAGTCACAGGACTCACACCGCAGGCGCCTGGACAGGTCTTTTCTGACGAATTACACCGACCGGACGGCCAAAAACCTCGCATCTAAGCCATTCACGCGCCCGTTAGTTTTGAAAAGTGAAAACTATCAAGACCTCGCGGATGAGTACCTAAAAGCTGTTGACGGTAGGGGAACAAGCCTGAGCGGACTGGCTTCGACGGTCTTCGAGGATGCCTTGTGGAACGGTTCGGGCTTCATTTCCGTCGACTGCGCTGTTCACGGTGGCCGGCCTTACGCATATCACCTCTCGGGAGACCACATTCTCGGATACAGACTCGATGAGGACGACCGCCTGACCGAGATCCGCATCCAGGAGAAGGCCGTGGTTGCTGACGGCGAGTGGGGCGAGAAAGAAGTAGTGCGGGTGAGGGTGTTCAAGCGCGAAGGTGAGCACGTTACCTGGTCACTCTACGAAGAAGACGGCACAGCCGTGGCGCTCGACCAGGCGTTTGCGCTCAAAGAAATCCCTGTCGCTCCGGTGCATTCATCAGCCGTCGTCGCCAGCGGTGAGCTCTTTGCGCCGCCGCCCTTGAAAGATCTGGCTTTCATGAACGTACAGCACTATCAAGAGAGCTCAGATCAGTCGAACATATTGCGGATTGCCAGAGTGCCTGTGCTTTTTGCATCGGGTGTTGCGGATGACGCCGCCATCGCGATTGGTTCGGAGTACGCGATCAAGGGCGATGCTGGGGCTGATCTGAAGTATGTTGAGCACAGCGGTGCGGCTATCGGTGCAGGGAGGGATTCCCTGAAAGACCTGGAAGCGAAAATGCAGAGCTACGGTTCAGATATGCTCGAAAATACAGGGGCTGTCGAGACTGCTACAGGTCGGGCGCTGCGAGCTGGGGAGACGAACAACAGGGTAGCGCTGATTGCTCTCAATCTGGCGTCGGCGGTAGAGCGGGTGCTGGGGTGGATTGCATACTTCAACAAAGTCGCTGAGCCTGATTTCCACGTCGACATCCACACCGAATACGGGATCAACAGCTCGGCTGAAGAGCTGGCGGCGCTTGCTAACGCCAGGGCGATGGGTGATCTGTCTCGGGAAGATTACCTCCAAGAGCTGAAGAGGCGTGGGTCGCTGAGGAACGATTTCAGCCTCAGTGATAATGCAGATAGACTCGCTGTAGAGCTCGCGTAATCTTAGCAACTGGAGATGCCTGTGAATATCCATGAACTGCACGATATGTACAGCTTGGAAGCCCACAGGCTTGTGGCCAAAAAGCTGCTGGCAGATCCGGGGCTGCTGGATGTCGCAAAGGCTAACTTAGCCAAGATTGCTGACGAACTCCCTGAGTCGTCAGTTGTCGTCCAAGAATGGGGGATCGTCTTGATGTGCAATGTCGAGAGCATTTGCGAGTTTATCACTCAAGACAACGATCACCTGCGCGAGTTGCGACAGTCTTCGCCCTTTTCGGGATTCATTAGTAAAACTGAGCGCGAGGCCTTACGCAAGGCTATCTACGATAGATTTACTTGACGTGGCTATTAGTACTTGTGTAAAACCTGCTTCAAATATACCCGAACATGAGGATTCTTATGTCACGTCTTGCCGAATTCCGCGCACTCGAACAGCAACTGGCCGCTCAACTGGCCGAGCTCGAAGCCCTAAAAAATGACGACTCGCTCAAAAAAGAGATCGAGTTCGAGCAAAAGCTCCGCGATCTGCTGGCCGAGTACGGCTACAGCCTGCGCAATGTGATCGCCATTCTTGATCCACAAGCTGCAAATCGCCGTTCTGCTCCAGCAGTGCAGACCAAAGCTGAGCGCAAACCCCGCCAGGTAAAGCAGTACAAAAATCCACACAACGGCGAAACGATTGAAACCAAAGGCGGCAATCACAAGGTCTTGAAAGAATGGAAGGCCAAGTGGGGCGCCGACGAAGTCGAATCTTGGTTGGCTAAGTAATACTGTTTGAGTACAAATCAGGGCCCTGCGGGGCCCTTTTCATTGGATACGGATATGTGGGATTTTTTGAAGGACAGGTTTGAAAGGAGGCTTTGTGCCTGGGCAGTTGGTGCTCTGCTTTGCCTGTGTGCGGTCAAGGTGAAATTTCCGGCAACCGACTACATGCTTTCAGACTGGCCCAAAGTCGTGATCTTCTTTCAGTCGAAAGCCTTTGAAGACATCGTGGGAGACCTTCTGACGGGGTTGATCGCAGCCTACTTCTTCTACTTGGTGATCGATGTCGTTCCTCGACTCCGCAAGGAAAAGCAGGTGATGGTGGTCTTAAATCGGCTGGTGGCTTCTGTCGTTGACTCTTACGCCACGACCGACTGGTTTGGACATACCAAGGAGATCACTCAATTCGATGTCGGCCTTCTGACAACCGAAAATATTGACACGCTAATCAACGAGGTGAAACAGGAAAATCCGAGTTTCGGAAAGCTCAAGTGTGCTCTATTTACAGCTCACTCAAGGCTATCAGACTTCACCTCGACCCTGAACCTTGCGGCTTCACTGGGCTCTGAGCGTGCTCTGCAGTGGCTGGTGCTGACTGACAAAGTTCGTTTACTTGTCGACAACTACGAAAAGCATCCAGAAAGCGATGACTATGAGCCGATTCATGTATACGGTAGCAGAAGAGCCGAAATCGACGACACAGCGGCTGATTTCCTTCAGTACGAATCAGCGCTGAATAGCTTTCTGGAGAGCCTGCAGTTCTGCGTGTTAGAGTACCTTGAGCAGGCCAGAAACTGGATCAGCCCAACCCCCGCTGGCGATCTATTGGAAGCATCGACCGACCCCGCCGCAACCAAAACCGACTGAATTATTTCAGGTTGAGTTCGAAAAAACTAATGGCCCCAGCGGGGCCTTTTTAGTTTTTGCTGTTCATGAGATCAGGCGGGGTGATGGCTAGTTGACATCAAAACTTTTTGTTTGTTAGTGTGTGTGGCACAACGACATCAAGGAGTAGATGAATTGGCAATACTATATCGAACGGGCTGGATCATTTTGATGATCTTAGTCGTTGCGCCTGGCTTCATCATGGCCGGCCAAGTTGATGGCATCACATACACGGAAGCCACCGCTGTCGTGACGGAAAATATTCATTATTGGTTCTCCATTCCTTGGGAAGTAGCCGCTGTTTTAAGTCCGGTTGTGGCATTTGTGGCTCAGTTATTTCCCGCATCGAGTGCAGTTGCAGTAATGGCCGGAGAGATGGTATGGGAGCACCTTGGGGTGATTCTCACGTTCTTGTTCTTCGCGACAATCAAGCCGCCGTTTTACGCAAAAATCCAAAAGAAATATGAACTGCAGGGGCAGGCAGCATGAAGTCACGTACTTTCAAGCAAGCAGTATGCATCCTTGCGACATTTTGGGTTTTGGTTGAGGTTTACTGGGGTTTCAGCAGAAGCCCGATTGATGACCGCTGGACGGGCGAGGTAAGCATTGTCAACGTGTTCAAACCAACCAACGTTGACGCGACAATGACCATGGATATGATCGACCCTGGGCTCATCATGAACCGGCGCCCGGACGTTGATAAGCCAGGGGCTCGCATCAGCTTTGACGGGTCGCAGGCCGACGGTATCCAGAAGCTTGGTGTTTCAGCCGCTTTTTTTGAGAATCCAGAGAGCTGGAAATTCAGCCAAGGCTTCTGTGCGCTCAAATTTGAGAAGCATCGTGGCTCGGGTGGTTCATGGATCAACGGCCATGAAGATGTACGAAAAGTGGCTGTGATAGATTACGAGTCAAACACCGCAGGCTGCTTTAACTTTGAGCTTGGCGTTGTCGACTTTGATCATATTGAATTCATGATCGTTAAGCCGGGCCAATCAATCACAAATCGCGAAAGCCTGAAGAACGTCGTTTTTGTTGAGCTGAAGCGCGACAGCCGTGTTAGCTTCATTCAGCGGCTGATCATGCGAGCTCGATTCTCGTCTTGGGTCGATAAACCATCTCTCATAGATGCATAAAAAGAAGGCCCCACGGGGCCTTTTTTATACAGAGCCGTGGTTTGCAAGAATAAGCATTGCAGCGCCAACGGCCATCATCACAACTCCCACAACCATCTTTTTAACGCCGCTGCGCATACCAACTCCAGCCCTAATGGCAAAGGGCCTTCTTATACCGGAGGGGTGGGTTGCCGTCAAACTGCGGAGCGGCCTTTGGATCAAACGGCTTTGAGGGGGTTGAGCTGCGTGCTACGTTGGGCCCATGAGCCAGCCTTTGTTTGACCTCGATCTTTCTCGCGTTACCCGTGAGCATTACATAACGGGTAAAGCCGCGATCAATTTCCCTTTTCCCGGAGTGACGACTGGCGGATGGCATTTTCTGTCGTATTGGGATCGAGCTGCAGGCATTGCGAAGGTGTCGCTAGCTGGGATTCACTACCCGGATACCACGAATTTTTTCGGTGATGCCGGAATCTGCGATGTCACCCAGGTGCTGGGGAGGCTTGGTTGGGTGGTTGCAGGCCAGGCGATCTACATAGCGGATCACTACAGGGCTGCAGCGGATATGGTCATCCGCTGGGCATTGAGCGAATCGCCGCACTGCAATGTCGAGATTGAGGAGTGGTTTCCTGGCGATGATGACAAGCAGCGGTTCGTCGATCTCCTTTTGACCGCTAGGCTTAGGCTGGGGGAGCTGGGGCGGCTTGAGAAAGTGTATTCCTGGTTGAGTGATCAGCTGGGGTTTCGCGGAGCGGACTGGATGCAGTATCTGCCGTCGTCGTCATAGATGAAGTACACACGGGTGGGCGACCACAAGTGCTTCTTGTGCACCAGCGTTTCGTCCAGGTTCGATGAATACCCTAGCTCGTCCACATTTATGATCTGAGCCAAATCACTGTTGCTGAAGTCATGCACGCATTCTTCGAAAAAGACTTCAGGTTCTTTCTTTGACAGAGCTGTACTAAGAAAGTCGCGGAGGGGCATTTCGATTGTGCCGCTGTAGAGCCAAGCCTTGTATTCAGGGGAGTTGAAGCTCATGACGACCTCTTGGTTGCTGTCAACTCAGGTGTTATAGCGCAGGGCGGCAGGGTCGTCAAAGCTGAGAGAAAAGGCACTACTGGGGCATGGGTAAGTAGAGAGCCCAGGTTGCTAGCTGCTCTCATTTGCAAAACCAGCAATAATACCTGAGCGATCTCTGAATGCTGGTTCTGAGAGTTGATTTTTGTCGAAGAAAATATCCCACTCTTCTTGAGTGACGCTTCTCATCGTCTTGAAGGTGTTCGAGCGGTCAGCTCTGCGCTGAATGTTAACAGTGAGACCGTTGCTCGTAGCTCTGAACATTGCGCCGCCGTAATAGAAGCAGCTGGGTCTGTAAATTTCTTTGAATCTAGTGCCGGTTTGATTGCCCATTTTGTGATTCCCGTTTGCGTTGGAGTTGATGTTTAAATTCTGGCAGTGGTGCTCAAGAGATAGCAATAACTTTTTTTGGCGGGAGTATGGCTATTTACTATAAATATCATAGCTCAGATGCCGGATTCCCTTTGGTTTAAAGGGATTTCTAGATTTTGCGTGGGGGCGACTCCTAGAAAAATATTTTCATTTGATAGTAACTTGCTATTAAATTCACAGGTATTTTACGGCAATATGCTATCAATTTGCGCCCGGTTGGCAGCGTTAGACGACTAAAGGCAGTCTCTCTTAGCCAAATAGCCTACTGCCACCACCCATGCCCCCCATTGTTTTCTTCTTTATATAGAGAGGAGGGCATCGGGGGTGAGGATGGGAATGCTGCAGCTACCAGTTTGGCTAAGAAAAACTTGAATAGATTGGTGAGAGTCATCATCACTGGCCACAGAATTAACAAGTTCAGTTGATTTAGACTTGCTGGCAAACTATTTTCAGGTATATGCAAAATAGTTCTAGACAACGATAAATCTGTCTGGCTACTATTTACTTAATAAGAAAAAGAATGTCTAAAAGGCATCGGTAATGACGCTAATCACATCAGTCACATCTGCGACCGTCGACATCTGCGCCATCTATCTGGTCGGCGGATACTGCGGTCATCGAGACAACGGTACGCGCAGCTACACTCCGCCACTGCACATCTTTCGTGCCGGGTACAAAGAGCGCTTTGCAAAGCTCTGCGCAGCTGCCGAAAAATTCGAACCGCAGGCACTCAGAGCTCTAAGAAAACTTGTCGAATCAGAACTCCGGCGCGCCAAGTGGCTTAGGTTTGATGGCAAAGAGTATACATTTGAGATTAAGTCTTTTGATCCGCCAGCCATCGGCTTCTTAATGAGAGAAGTGATGGCACAGGTTAACCCGCTATAACAATAATAAGAAAAGGGTGAGAACAATGAGCAAAATCCTTAAAGACTTTATCGTTAGCTGTGTCATCGAGTCTGACTATGTCGCTCTCAGCAGTCTCAAAGAGCAGGAGGGTGGTGTGCTCGACAGTATCTATCTGCCGATGTCGCGAGAGCTGCGTGCAGCTGAGTTGATGATGGGTCGACACTCTCTGGACTACGTCTACTCAGATCCGCAGCGCCTGACGCTGATCGAGCTAGCCAGGGTTTTTGGGACTGTCCAAGTACTCAAAGGCGTCACCAATTACGCGCTGCCAAACGATCTTGCACTTGTTGAGCACTTCTTGAGCAGCGGGGAATTCGACAAGAACTGCCGCTACGAGCTTCGTAATTTCGCAATGGCAGCGGCGAGACAGGGGCAGACTGAGGTTGTGCGGGCAATCGTTAAGTGGATGCTGAAGAATTTGAGCAAGACTGATCTGCCGGAGATAATCTACGAAATCTATGAAGTGGATAGTGATCCATGGATATTCCGCAAGATGTACGAAACTGGGTTGCTCGTGACAGTGCTAAACGCCGCACGCATTGGACGGTTCGGCATCCTCCCTGCGCTGCTTAATGACTTAAATGAAATGCAAGAGCTGGAGAAGTTGGAAGTGCTCACCGCGATCTTTAGAAAGAGAACTAGGCGAGCGTAAAAATATTTTCAAGTCAACCCCTTTTGATCTTTTTGTTGTTATAATGGAAGCATAACAATAAGAAGATCCTCGGGGGATCCATGCAACACTCCAACAAACTCGTTGTATTCCAAGCCTTCGGCGACGAAGAAGGTGCTAACGAGCCTGGGGCTCAAGTACCGATCACTGAAACTCCTGAATTCCAGGAAACCCTTCGCGCCGAGCTCGCCAAAGCCCTTGCAGCCGAAACTGGCGGTTTGAAGTCAAAGAACGCAGAAATTCTGGCTGAAAAGCGGAAAGTCCAAGAGCAGCTCAACGCTATTTTGGCTCAAGCGGAAGACGAAGCGGATCAAGCGGCATTGAAGTCCGGGAAGATGGATTTTCAGGCGTTGTTGGATAAACGCGTTAATGCCGCCAATGCTACTTGGCAGGAAAGGCTCCAGTCTGAGCAGAACGAGAAGGAAGAGCTGCGCAAAGCAGTTGAGGCTGAGAAAGTCCGATTAAAGCAGTTTCAGATCAAGCAGCTGATTGGAAATGAAGCCCTGAAAAATGAGTTCTTCCAGCCAACCGCCATCGACGACCTGATCAACCTGGCGGGTGGATCTTGGGAACTGACCGACTCGGGCGAACTGGTTAGCCGTGACCAACATGGTAACGTCGCGATGGGCAAATCGGGTCGAGCGCTGACTCCAAAAGAGTGGATTGAAAGCCTGACTCAAACTCGTCCGCACTACTTTAAGACGATGCCGGGATCTGGCGGTAAGCAAGGTACTGGTGGTGCTGGTAAATCAGTTAGTCGCGAAGAATGGCAGAGTATGATTATGCTTGCCGACGCTAAGACTCAGTCTGAACTTTTCGCGAAGAGAACGAAAGGCGAAATCGTTGTCAGTTAAGTAAGGCCGAAGTACCTGGGCCTAAGCCAAGGCCCAGATCCCCTGCTGGTCGGGCCAGCGACTGTTTTGCTCTGTGAGCGACAGATACCTCAGAAATACCAAATAAAAACAATAATAAATAGGTATATACATGTCTCAAAGTAATGCACTCGTTGTCCTGCGCGCCTTCGGCAATGATTTCGAAGCGCTGATTAACGAAACTATCCTGCCGGTGGCTATGTCCCGTTTGCGCGGCCAGCTGACTATGCCAAGGCTCATTTCGGTCGATAAAGCAGACGAGGCCAAGAAAGTTGGTGAATTGGTTCGCGTCAACAAACCAGTGGAGTTTGCTCAGGCTGACGAGCACGGCACTGGCGGTTCTGTTGCTACAGACCTGAACGTCGAGAAAGTCGAACTGCGTCTGGATCGCCATGTGTATAAGGAGTTCAAGCTCTCTGATCGCGAGTTCACTGGCATGCAGCCCGGCGTGATCCCTGATGCCCTGGCAGCTGCAGTGGATGTCCTGGCTCGTACTGTGAACGAGGCGATCTTCAACATGTACGCCGAGGTTCCGTACTTCTCGGGCGTGCTCACCTCAAGCAACGCTCGCGACAAGAAAGACCTGATCCAGGCTCGAAAATCCCTCAACAATCGAAAAGTGTTGGGTGACAAAAACCTCGTGCTGACTTCCGACACGGAAGCAGATTTGCTCGGCATCTTTACCGTGGGCACCGAACAGCCGGCAGAGAAAGAGGGCATCATTGGTCGCCGCTTTGGTTTCGACGTATACAGCGACGTTCAAGCCCCGATGCACTTTGCCGGTAGCGCTTCGGCGAGCAACGGGATCAAAACCTCAGTGGCTGGTAACGTCGGTTCGAGCCTGCTCGTACTGTCGGGTGCAGGCGCAAACGCAACGTTTGTTAAGGGTGACATCCTGACCGTCGCAGGCAGTGACCAGGTGTTCGCTGTGACTGCTGACATTGCCGCTGATGAGGATGGTGCTGTTGCTGTAGCTGTCACTCCAGAAATCACCACGGCCATCGCCTCGGGCACCTCGGTAGCCGTAGTTGGCGATCACCCGGTCGACCTAGCTTTCAGTAAGTCTGCGTTCCTGATCGCCTTCCGCCAGCTGGAAACCCCGGCTAATGCCCCAGGCGTGACCATGGGCAGCATGACCGATCCGGAGACCGGCATCACTCTGAGGCTGCTCAGCTGGTACAACGCCAGCACCGAATCAACTCACTGGAAGCTGGAAACGCTGTTCGGCACCAAAGCCGTGGCTCCAGAACGCGCAAGCCGACTCGGCGGGCACTGATAGAGCTGGCTCGCTAGAGCCGCAGGCGTAACCAAGCCCTCGTTTGCTGCGCACCAGCTGCGGGGGCTTTTCACTTTCAGGAGCTCAGAATGAGTGAAGTAACAGCAACAACGGAACGCAACGGAGCAATCCTGCCAATCGTTTCGCCTGGTATATCTCGCGGGAAATCAGCCCTGACGCAGGGCGCCACATTTACAAGCGAGGTCATCCAGAGCGAAGCGTTTTACATCTTCTGCCAGTCACTGATCCACCTGGCCGAAGGTGACACTGTCACAGACAACGACGCACCAATCGACCCGCGCGGCGGCATCTATTTGAATGCAAACCGGGGTAAGCGAATCAGTGTGCGGCTGCTGGCTGGGGAAGAGCCGGCGACAGTTTGGATTCACGAAGTGAGATGAACTGATGAATCTGCCTGGCCGCAATCTCTTATCGCTCACTGTTTATCATCTGCGTCGTGTCGTTCGGCTGGTGATCGGTGTGCCGACGACTCCGGAGCCAGGAGAGGTGAAACCTGGGGAGGGCGGCGGCACTGTCGTCGGCGGCGGTGGAGCGACCCCTGGTGATGACGTAGAAGTCACTCTGCCTGGCGGTGAGACCGGCTCGGGCGAAGTTGGTGACGGCGGCGAATGGGAAGTCGAGTTTCCGGATGTGCCGTACGACCCAGACGTGGAGCCCGGCGACGTCGACGTGGTGACTAAGCCTAAGCCTGGCGAACCTGTAATCGAAGTTATTACGCCAAACCCCGATGGTAGCGTGACAGTTGGCGGCGGAGCAAAGCCGGGCGAAACCGTTGAGGTCACATTCCCTGACGGTTCTGTCGGCAGTGGTACTGCAGACGACAACGGAAACTGGGCAGTAACGTCACCAACCCCGCAGCCACCCGACCTGGACTCGGATGATCTAACAGTCGTATCGAAACCAAGTCCATGGCAAGAGTCAGTGTCCGGCGCGGACGCTATTTGGATGGAAATTCTAAGCTACGATTTCGTTGAGTGCGACGATGACGGTGATTACATCGTTTTCGAAACTATAGTTGAGTTAGATCCTGCACTGATAGTTGAAACAATGAACCCGGACGGCTACGAAGTAACAGAGGGTGGGAGGTATATATCCTTTGGCTAAGATAAACGCTTTACCAGGATTCGCGGGCGGCAGCGACGCAGTAGCACACGTCTCGAAGTCCGGTACTTCGCAAAAGATTCAGGTCAGCCAGCTGGTCGATGCTCTGGGCCACATCCTGAGCACTGGTGACATCGTGATCCGTCCGAAAAAAACATATGCTGACGCCCTGATTTGCAATGGGCAGACATACCATTCAAATGCATATCCACAGCTGGCAGCAAAGCTCGGTGGCGGCGAAGCGTTTAACGTGCCGAACATCCAAATCAATGCAAGCAATATCAGTTACTATATAAAGACATAAAGCCCTGGTTTGCCATCAAACCCACATTGCAGACAACAACAAGAGAGCGCAATGACTACACCAATCAAAATCAGTGAGCTCCCGGCATGGGAAGGCGACACCAGCATGTGTTTGCATGTGAGCAATTCCGGCCACTCTCAGAAGCTTGCTGTTTCCGATATCGCTAGTCTGGGCACTGCTGGATCTGGTTTGGTAACTGGGGATATTGTACTCCGGCCTGATGGTGTCTATCCGGGGTTGCTGAAAGCCGATGGTGCTGTTTATGACGTTATCGCGCATCCGGGGCTGTTTGATGTGCTGTCTGAGAGGCTTGATAGTAAGTATCAGATTTACGGCTTGGAGTATTTGTCGCGTATCACTCTTGAGGGATTAGATTCGTCTAAAGCGATTGTTGATGCATGCTTCTTCGGTGATCGTATTGCTGCTGTTTCTGCAGATGGTACTGCTGGGGTTTTTAATCTCGACGGAAGCTTGGCATCCAATAGTGTTGATCTGGGAGTGGGCGGCAGTTCGCTTGACAAGTTCTACAAGGTATTCGCTACGGCTAATTCGGTGTACTTCAAGAATAATTCTACTAGCCAGCTATATGCTTACGACAAAATAGCTGGTGCTGTTGTTGAAGTCGGAAATATAGTTGTGAGTCGTGACTATGTTCCGGTTTCTGTTTCGCTGACAGAAGATGTGTTTCTAACTACTCCAGGTTCCGGCAGACTCGGCGTCAGCATATTCAATGTAGACCAGCTGGCATTTACTCAGCTTGATAAAATCACCGAAGACCTTGGCGCCGGAGCCCTGTTTATTAAGTGGAATAGTGAAGTCTGGACGCAGAAAGAGACTGGTAGTCGTGATTTTTGCAAGGTTATCGATCTGCTGACAACTCCAAGGCTTGCTGATGAGGTAGTCGCAAATCCTGTGCCGGGAGTCGGAGTCACCGCGTACACTGGAGTTTCAGACTACATCTATTTCCAGATCGAGCTGAACGGTGTTAACTGGAGGCTCGATACAGCAAATAACACGTTCGAAGCAGTGGCCGAGTATCACGAATCGTCCGGCTATACCCGACTCTTACCTTATTTGAACGCGGCTGTCAGAAGTGATACCTCTCTTGATGATCCAGGTGCAGTAGCGTTGTCTCTGATTTCCTATGACTTCTGTGAGAGCTGGCAGCAGTTACCAGACTTTAGCGGCAGCAGGATTGTAAGCTTGAGCGATACGTATGCTCTGCAAGCTGGAAAAATGACAACTGCCGGCGCACCTGACGGATCATCGGGTAATGTGCAGATATCCCGACTGTTACTCAACGACAGCCAAAAATTCCGTGTTCCAAGTCTAACTTCTAGCGTCACCGGCTTCAGTTATTACATCAAAGCCTGATGTATAATGAAAATAAATAAAGGGCTTGTTTGATGGTAACTAATAAAAAGAAAATCTCTGATCTGCCTGTTTGGGGCGGTGACAAAGAGATGAGGCTACATGCGCACAAGCCGGGTATGTCGCAGGCTGTTTCGATTGCTGAGATCGTTGCTGCCGTCCCGGTTCCTGAGGCTCAAGAGGGTGGGGCACTTCCGACTGGCGCTGTGGTGATGATGCCAGTCGGGGCGTATGAAGACTATTTGGAGTGCAATGGAGCAGTGATTGCTGACGCGTCTGCTCCTGAGCTTGCGCAGGTTTTGAAGACTGACGGGCATGGCCAAAAGTATGCTGGCTATATTGCAGACTCTGAAGTGAGATCTACGGTCGGCACGTCCGTTGAGATTTCGCATGCAGTCCGGCATAAAGGATATACGTTCTACAAGACTCCAACGGCTGGTAACTTGATTGTCGCTGTGGACTCGACTGGAAATGTAGTGTTTACGGGCACTACAGCAGCTTCCGGTGACTTATATGCGACAGAGAACGCCGTCTACTTTGTCAGTAGCAATAGTCTTTACTCCATTACGGTTGTTGATGGCGTTTTTAAAAGTCAGTACACAGGTGAGTCGGCTTCCTCATTTGGGGGTGTTGCTACTGTCAGCGAGACCGAAGATCTTTATATTCAGGCGACTGGTGTAGCTCGACTGTTTAACCCGGTTGCGAAGACGTCGCGCGCGGTCAGTTACGCTAATGGCGCATCGTTGTCCGGCATCTATACCGGCCTGATTGGATGTGCTGGTGGGCGAATCTTTGCCGCATCAACTATCAATACTGTGCCTGGGTTATACGAGTTTAAGTATGATCAAGTGACTGGCTTGCTTTCTGCTGATTTAGTTATGCATGCAAGTCCGGCGTTCAACGTTCTGGTGGCTAGCGTTAACAGTAGTGGCGTTTACTTTGGTGTGAATGGAATTCAGTATCGACTTGATGTTGCTAGCGGAAACGTCAATAGGCTGCATGCGCCGGTCTTTGCGTCATATAGCGCTAGTGTTTTTAAGGCGTATGCTTTGGATGATTTCGTTTTCTTCACGATGAACAGTGGAGGCAACCTAGCTTACATGTCTTTTGACGGCGGTAGAAATTGGGTTGGTGCACCAGGCTTTAACGCTAAGCTCTCGCTTGCATTCGTCGATGAAAGTACGGGTGAGTTGGTAGTTGCGGGTAGTGCCGGCTCCCAAGGTTCGGTTAATGGTTCTACTGGAAACATTCAGAGAAATTTGCTGAAACTGCTGGCAGTTGATCAGTTTATTCTTCCAAAAATTAATACGACTGCTGACGGATACAGATACTATGTCAAAAAGTAAGGTTCACTTCGCGCGGGATGGCTTTGTCGTCGGTGTCGGCGAAATTCCTGGTAGCGCAAACTTTGTGGAAGTTGATGGTGACGAGGTGCTGGCTGCTTTAAACGCTGGAAAGAGTGCGTCTGTAATTGACGGCCAGGTCGTAATTACCGAGAGTCGTGCGGAAAAGTGGTCTGAAATCCGTAGCGCACGCGACTTATTGCTTGCTGAGTCGGACGTTGAAATCCTGAAAATCAATGATCTTGAAGCGATCAATGGTCATGTTGACGTTGAGCTTCGTCAGAGCCTGGCTCAGTACAGACAAGATCTCCGGGATTTAACAACTCAATCAGATCCTTTCGACATTACCTGGCCGACTTGGAGTTCAATATGACAAAAGAAACAATCAAGCTTATCAAAGGCGAAGACTATGTAATCGTTGATCCCGGCTCAAGGGCGTATGAGCACTTCGTATCTTTGGGGTATCAAGAAAAAGGGGCGGCGCTAGAGAAGTCCAAGCCGAAGAGGCGGGTTAAAGAGTCGAGTGGTACTGCTGCTTGAGAGCTTTAATGCTAGCTTCGTTGCTGTAGATTTTAGTAATGCCGGCTGTAAGCTTGTCACGCGAGTAGCTATCGAGATGGTTGGGAGCTATTTGGCTGACGACGTAATCGATGACTATTTTGAAAAGCGCATCTCCGTGCTCTCGGCGCTCATTTTCGAACTGGCGATGCTCGATGTAAAAATGATACGGCGCCGGGTTTTTCATATATTCAGGTCTTCTTCAAAGCGATATTTGAGCATCTGTATCTCGTCGTCGAAGATCTGTTGAGCCGTTTCGCGTATAGCAATCAGTACAAGCGCTGGCTTATCTGTCAATCTGAATTCGTCTTGATGCATTTCCGTCGCAGCAAAGATTACACGTCGGCAGACGTCGTATCCAAACTTCTCTTGCTCTTTCGAAAATTCTTCGAATCGCATGCACAAACTCCTTTTAGATAGTGATACAATTATCAGAAAGCTATAATAATAACAAGAAGTGCTTATGTCAAATCTCCAAGAAGTGACGACTGAAGTTGTAAAGTCTGCGCCACCAATCGCTGTAACAAGTGCAATGATTATGGGTATTTCAGTCAGCGATTGGGCTGCAATTGTCACAATTGTTTACGCCTCACTCCAAATATTTTTTTTGCTTCGAAAGCAGTTAAAGAAAGAGCCTAAAAAACCGGTGGCTACAGATGCTAAGTAAACGCTTAGTAGCTGCATCCCTGGCTGCGACTGTTGCTATCGCTTCAGCTGTAGTGACGCATTTCGAGGGCTTGCGCACGAAAGCATATTTGGATCCTGTGGGCATACCGACCGTGTGTTTCGGACACACCTCGAGTGCCGCCCTGGGCCAGGTGAAAACCACCACTGAATGCCAGCAGCTCCTGGAAGCCGATCTCGCGGTTGCCATCAATGCCGTCGACAGCTTAGTCAAAGTGCCTCTGCCGGTTGAGCGGCGCGCGGCCCTGACTTCCTTTGTCTACAACGTTGGCGCGACGAAGTTTGCGAGTTCGACGCTGCTGCGGATGCTCAATTCTGGGGACGTGCGTGGCGCATGTGCTGAGCTGGATCGGTGGGTGTACGCAGGTGGTATGAAGCTCAACGGGCTGGTGGCGCGCCGGGCTGAGGAGCGGCAGCTGTGTGAGGTGGGGCTATGAGCAGGTATCTGGTAATCGCCTTGTCCGCCTTGGCGGCTGTGCTGTTGATTTGCTTTTTGATCAGCGACAGGGGGCGTCTGGCTGATGAACTGAAGGCTTCGCGCGCCATGGTTGTTCAGATGCAGGCGGACGCTGAATTTGCTGCGCAGACACTGGCCGCGCGGGATGCTTTGGATCGTAAGTATTTTCAGGAGTTGTCGGATGCTAAACGCGAAAACGAAAGCCTGCGCGCTGATGTTGCTGCTGGCAATAAGCGGGTGCTCGTCAAAGCCAGTTGTCCAAAGCCAGTGCCGGGCCCTGCCGGAGCCACCGGCTTGGATGATGCAACCGGCGCCGAGCTTAACGCCGATGCTCGACAAGATTATTTCGATCTCAGAGAGCAAATAGTCACCACCGAAAAGCAGTTAGCTGGGCTGCAGGAGTACGTGCGTACTCTTGTTCAGGCGGTGAAGTGATGTCCAAGAAAAGTAACCGTCACGCTGACGACACGATCCGCCACCAGATCATGCTGCGGGGTCAGTACACCAGGATCGCTAAGCAAGCAGTGGCTCACCTGGCTGCACTCAAAGGGCTGATCAAAGCTGAGCTCGATGAAGCATCGACAGCGAAGAACTGGAGCGCAGCGGCGAAGCTCAGAAAGACGTTGTACAACTTAGACAAGCTCGTCGAAGCTCAATATGCAGTGATGTCAGACGAGCTAATAGCTGAGCTGTCCGACCTTTTTTACTACCAGAGCGAGTGGACTTCGAAGCTTCTGGGGGCGGACGTTGGCTACTCCGTGCTGACAGAAAACGCTGTGCGGGGGCTGATTGAGAGTGACCCCTTTGATGGCAAAATCCTATCGGAGTGGATTGCGGAGCAGAGGCTCGGGACACAGACCAAAGTCAAGCAGGCAGTCAGGGTAGGCGTGATGAATGGCTTGCCGGCTAAGGATATCGTCGATGCGTTGATGAATGATCCCGCTAGCCCTTTTGTGGGTACCCGTCGCAACGCGGAAATGTTAGTGCGCACGGCTGCAGCCCATGTCTCGTCGCAAGCTGACATCAGGTCTTTCAGACAAGCCGGGTATGAGTCGTATCAGCTGTCTGCAGTGCTCGACACGCGTACTACGAAGCTGTGCGCGGCGTTGGATGGCAAGGTCTACAAGATGTCCGATCCGGCTCGAAAGGTGCCGCCGTTTCATCCCGGCTGTCGTACAACAATGATTGCGATTTTTGATGGCGATGAGCCATTTGGCGATAGCTACGAGACCTGGCTCGGCAAGCAGAGCGAAGCTGCTCAGCGGAAGGTTCTGGGAGCGGCTAGGTACAAAATGTGGAAAGCCGGCGCGGCGCTGGAGAGCTTCGTGGATCTGGACAGCGACCACGTCATCCCACTTTCCGATCTCAAATCTTCTGAAAGTTTCGCTTGACCAAGATAAACACGACCAAGTTTCTGACGTCACATTGCCACCCCCGATGCTATTCATCTCTCTTTATATAAAGAAAAGAAGTAGAGGGAGGGCATGGGGGGTGAGCGGTGCAGAGGTTGCTTACTTAGCAAGATTGGATAAGGAAAACTTATGAATATCACAGCTTACGCAACACCCGATGAATACCTGAATGAGTTTAGCGGTGACCTCACTCACGAAGACAGCAGCACACGCATCCCGCGCACGCTTGAGCGAGCTTCTCGTCTCGTCGACACGTACATCCGCTCGACGGGCATTGCAGTTCCGCTCAGCGATCCGGCAACTCTACGCGACGTTAAGGGCCCTGTGCTCGACCTTGCTCGGTATTTCGCTTGGCCCGACCAGCCCTCAGAAGAAGTCCGTGCGCGATACGAAGATGCGATCAAATTCCTAGAACTTGTGAGTACAGGCAAGATCAAGCTCGTTGTCGCTGGCCAGGAAGTCGTCAAATCCGGCTTCACCAACATCCGACTTTTTCGAGCGTAATAACCTATGCTGCCACTGATCGCCCGAGCCCTTGCCGCAGGCGGACAAAGCAACGGCCCTGACTTCGAACTGACTGTAGATACAGCCCAGCTCCGCGCGCTAGCAGACAAAGTAAAACGCCTAGGCCCGCAAAACCCCCACATACACCAGGCGCTAACGACTATCGGGCAAAACTGGATCAATAGAATCAAAGCCAACTTCCGCAACTCTATCAGCCCATACGGCGAAGCCTGGGCGCCAATCCACTACCGCGAAGGCCAACCTTTGCTCGACACTGGCGCACTACGAAATAGCATCAAAGCCGAAGTCAGGGGATTGCAAATCGTACTCGGCACAAACATGAAATACGGCCAAACCCATAACGAAGGGCTGAGCGTCAAAAAGCGACAATTCCTCCCCGACTCTGAACGAAAACTTCCAAACAACTGGCAGCAAGAGTATGAGAGAATACTTGTAGAACAAATACAAAAGGCTCTCCAGTGAACATAACTTCACATCTCGAAAACGTCAAATCATTGCTCGAGGGGTTGCCATCAAAGCCAATAATCAAACTTTTTTCGGGTACTTTTGCTGATACAGATTTAAAAAATCTTCAGCTTGACGGCCAACGTCCATATATTCTACTAGCTTGCGCGGGAGGCCCTATCCCTGAGAAGTCAAAGCGCATAAAGCTCGAAGTAGATGCTGTTTTTGGCGCTTTTGTGATCGGCAAGACTGATCCTAGTACACGCGGCGTTTCACGAGTTGCGTCTGATACTGCTGTCGAAATTGCCAAGCTGATCGAGAAATATAGAGCTAGCTCAGACTCAAATACTAAGCTGCCTGAGTTACAATCGATTGAGGAACTTTTCTCCGGAGAGAAGAGTGGCAATAGTTACTCCGCGTGGAGTGTTCTCTGGGCTCAAAGAATAGTCCTGGGATAAACCGAACTACCTATAATAATAAGAGGCTACAAAATGTCCTTAGGTTTTAACGCGCCTGATACCACAATCGGTTGGATCGCTAACGGCGGTTTGCTGATTTCCAAACTGGACGCTAACGATCAACCCATCGGAGGTTTCTTCACTGTCGGCCAGGCATCGTCCGCAGTTCTAGCCCTGTCCAGTGACAAAGTAGAAATGCAAGACATGGTTTATGGCACGCTAGGTGTAGCGAAGTCCAAGATCATTAAAAACACTGCCGAAGCCACGATTAACCTCAAAAGCTTTTCGCCCGAAGTGATGGAGCTTGCCCTTTTTGGTCAAGTCACCGAAGACATCGCAGAAACGGGCGCCACGGCTACAGCCAAGGCGTACAAAGGGCGCAGCATCATCGTCAACGGCATCATCGCTGCGGTCACGAGCGTCAAAATCAGTGGCGAAACGGAAGCTCTCGCCGCTGGCACTGACTACGTCGTCTCTAACGGCTCGATCTACTTCCCGGCCACCTCTAGCATCACTGATGGCGAACTGGTTGATGTCGTGTACGACAAGGCAGCCGTGCGCCGAATTGAAGGGATGGTAAATACCGGGGTCGATGTGATGATCGTCTTTGATGGCGTAAACTTAGCGGAAAGCGATACTCCGGTCAAAGTGACCTATCACAAAGTTTCGCTTTCGCCGGCAGCTCAACGTCAGCTTCTGTCTAGCGACTACGCCGACCAGGAAATCAAAGGAACTCTCCAGGTCTCTAAAGCCGTGACCGGCAGCGGACTCAGCAAAATGTTCAAAGAAGAGCACGTCGTAGCTGTTTGACAGCAAACGTTGAGACTGCAATTGCGCATTTCCAGGCTTGGCTTTCCAGCGCGGCCCCCTGGGTTTGGCAGCGGTGGAGCTGGAATTCACCGACGTAGTGACAATCTGGACTCACGATTGGATTCTGACCCCACGGCTTTACGGCCAGGAGCTAAAGAATCGCTGCGACTACAGCTTTCATCTCAACACCATCGGGGCCAGTGGCCCCTTTTTTTATTCATCAGCAACGACTACGCCCATCTTCTTGCTAGCAATCATGATTTCATCGATGTCCAGTAGTAGATCATTCAGCAGTTCCTGGTCACCAACAATCGTTTTGATCATCGCTATTGTTTCAGTTGGGCAGGCGTCCTTCTTGCCACATTTTTTCAGCATATTCCTTGCAGTCCTGTAACCGATGGAAACTCGACCGTTGTAGCCATTACTGGCGTATTTCTCGATCATTCCGATCCCGGCAGAGCGATTTTCGTTGTAGGTGTAGGCAACTTGCTGACCGGCCACGACCGCTTCATCAAACAGGCCCATGAATTGGCTTGGTGTCAGGTTCTTGGCTTTCTTCCAGGCGGGCAGTAAGGCGGCTTGGTAAGCAGCGGTGCCGTTGACATAAGCATTCTTGGCGTGTAGAGCTTCATGAAACATCGTTGCTGTATCTTCTATCCAGCGAGCGTCTGTGACCACGATTGCAGTAATTTTTTGATGGTCACCATTTCCTGGAATGTTCTTACCGCTGACGGTATAGGCGCGTACACCCGATTCTGCAGTGAGATTTTTGGAAATTCTGGTTAGTAGATAGTCAATTGTTTTGGTAGAAAGTTCAGCGTTTAAGAATGCTTCGCCATCAATCTGTTTTAGAAAGCGCCCGCGATCACCTTTGGCAAAGTAGACAATTGAGGCGTCTTTGGGAAGCACGTCTTCTACTGCAGCGAACAGTTCATGAGCCTCTGAATTCGGCTTGTAGATGTTAGCTGACAAAGCAGGCGTTGCGCACAGCAGTAATGTGTAACCAAGAACTCGTATACCCTGCATTCGATCTTCCTTGAGGGAGCTTGTTGAGGCGATTGTAAGCATGCGCCCATCCAAGTCAATCTTAATGATAAGATAGGAGTATAAAAACAATAATAAAAGGTAGCTGTATGTCTCTGCTCGATCTTTTCATCCCATCAAAAAAAGTAACTATCACTCAAACCGTCGGCGACCGCCCTGAGGTAGTGCTTGAAGTCTATGGCCTGACGACTGAAGACATCATTTATCTCGTCGACAGTCACAGCAAAGTCCTAGCCGCGATTTTCCTTAGAAACGCAAAAGAAGAGCTGAAGAGCTTGGAGAATTCCAAAGAGATCATGATGGAATTCCCTGCGTTCGGCGCTGCTTGCATTGCTGCTGGCTGCAAACAGCGCGAAGCAGCTGAGCATGTACAAAATTTACCAGTACTTACTCAAGTAGAACTTCTTTCAGCAGTTTTCGCTTTAACATTCCCTGAAGGCCTAAAAAAAAGCCTGGAGAAACTCGCGCCAACAATCGCACGGCTGCTGAAGAAGTAGCAGCTTACGAAGCTCAACGGAAAAAAGAAGATGCCGGCACAGATGAATCAATCGATGACTTTGTCGGCAGCTTACTGAGTACCTGCGAGTTTCTAATATCTCGCGGACACAATACTGCAGATCTGAATCCGTACAGATACTCAATTCGCAAATTATTTAAAGTGGCGGTTATTCAAAAGGATAACTACCGCAGCGAACTCATGGGTACCCTTTTTGCTCAGCATCTAAGTCGCATTTCTTGCGTGTCTGGCGATGTTAAGCCTTTTAATGATTTGATGACTAAATTGGCCGGAGAATAAAAATAATATGGCTGCCAGTGCTGTAATTAATTTAGTCTTAAAAGCTAAAGACCAGGCGTCGAGTGTTCTCACAAGCACCGCCGCTAAAGTAACCGCACTTGTCGCGTCTTTCGCGGGCGCAGTTGCTATCAAAGAGACTGTCCACAACTTAACTGAGCTGGATTTTGCGGCTAAGAGGCTGGGAGTCTCGATGCAAGATTTAACGGCGGCTCAGTATGCGGCGTTCAACGGAGCTAACGTTTCTCCGGATCAATTGATTGACGCGCTGGATGAGGTGCGCATTAAAGTAGAGGAATTCAGCTCCATTGGCTCAGGTGGTGCTGTCGACTTCTTTGAAGTGCTTAATGTCGATGTTGAGAAGTTCAACAAGCTAAATCCATTGGAGCAGTTGGAGAAAATATCTGAAAGCCTGAAAGGCATGTCAGATAACTCCGCGTTTACTTTCCTGGATCAAATAGGTTCTGACCCGCTTCGTAATTTGCTGCCAGTATTGCGGGATGGTGGTGGTGAATTTAAGAGGCTCATGGAAGAAGCCAAGCGCTTTAATCTAACGCTTAGCGACACTGAGACTATTGCCGTTTCGCAACTGGGCAAAGCATTTTCGCAACTAGGAAATGTTGGTAGTACTGCTTTTAGTAAGGTTTTCGCGGAACTGTCTCCGCAGATTACTGCTGCCGTGCAACTAATCACTGAAGCCATTGTTGGTATGTCTTCTGATATCGAGAAGCCAGTCAAAAGCATTGGTGATAAGTTTGCAGATGTTTTTGCTGGGATTCTTGGTGGCGTGGTATTTGCCGGGAAGATAAAAGACACATTTGACGTTGTGTTTAGTTTTTTGGGTGAAGGTTTTCTATTCGTAGTCGAGTTATTTATTCGCGGGCTGACGACGATTGATGAAGGCTTCGTTAAAACTGCGAATGGAATGACGAATATCTTCCGTGCAGGGTTCTCAGTCATTGTTGGCTTGTTCAATACTCAGGTTGTACAGCCGATCAAGAACTTCGCCGACGCGTTTAACATGACCGGCGCGTCTGAGAAGATGGATCGCTTTCAAAAGAAAGTGCTCGCTCTTCAGGCTAGTTCGAGAAAGCCGATTGTAGTAGCGAAGCGTGAACAGATTGAACCGGTTATTGAGGCTGTTGAAGGCCTCAGGAAAAAGCTTCACGAGGTCGGTAAAGAAAACTTCAACATTCTAAATAGCGATGCTGATCAAAAAGCGGCAGATGAGCTACTAAATAAATTCAAGACGCAAATCGTCAAGAATGAAGATGCGACTCAAAAAGAGTTGGATGCACGGCGGGATAAGTCCAATCAAAAGAATATTGCGAAACTTCAGACTAAAAACGTAGAAGCATCGGCAGCTATTGCAGCAACTCAAGCAAAGTTACAGGCAGATCTCGCTAAAAAAGAAATCGATATAACAATCTCGAAGCTTGAGACGAAAAAGCAGATTGAGCTATCAGCACTGCTAGAGCGCGCGCGGCTAGAGAATTTGTCGGCAGTCCAGGTGGCTGACGAAAAATTCCGGATCGAGATGGAAGCCGCTAAAAAGCTCAGCGAGCAAAAAAGGCGGTCACTCGATCTCGACATCAAAGCGCTCCGGGGGAGTCTCGCGGGCCAGCAAAAGCTCCTGGGTGTCACTCAGAACCTGAACGACCGGCCTGGCATCTTGGCGACGATCAGCCAACTCGAAGCTGACATCACTAGCAAGCGTGCCGATCAAGCTACGATTGGTGCAGAGCTGATCAACCAGGCCTCGCTGCTCAGAGCTGAGCGTGCAGCTGAGCTTGGCGTGATCAAGCAGCAACTGCAGCAGATCAAAGACGACGCGGAGATCGAGCTGCTGGCTATCGGCGGTGACCAGTTCAGCGCTGACATCAGGAAGATCGAAGCTGATTTCAAAGACACGATCAAAAACATGGAGTCCTTAGGCGACGACTCAACAGCTATTCAGAAGCTGATCAGCGCGAAGAAAGCACAAGCTGAACTGCAAGAGATCGAGCGTCAGTACGCGACTTTGAAGTCAAGGCTTGAAAAGCATCAGATCTCCCCCCTGGATTACCTCGACCAGGCGAATAGGCTGGAGGAGCGGGGCACAAAGGCTGCTGAGGTTACGGGTAACTCAGCCGACCTTGAGAAAGTTAAGGATGCCGCGAAGGCCGCGCGGGCCGAAGTTTTTGATCTGTCCACCCTGACTGACACCGTCTCGGACAGCCTGCAAGGCGGGCTCGAAGGCTTATTCACAGACTTCATCTCGGGCACGAAATCAGCAAAAGAGGCGTTCTCGGACTTCGCACAGGGCGTGCTGACCGAGGTCTCTAAGATCATTGCAAAGCTTTTGATTCAGCTCGCAGTGCAGACGATGCTCAACGCATATACCGGCGGTGCTAGTTCTGGAGCCAGCTCACTGATGAGTATGATCGGGGCTGGAGTAAAACATGATGGCGGAGGGATTGGTAGTTCGGGCCGCAGTCGGAGTGTTCCATTGAGTCTTTTTGCCGGCGCGCAAAGTTATAGCACGGGTGGTCAAATCGGTTTGAAGCCCGGTGAAGTCCCGATCATTGCAGAACAGGGCGAGTACATGCTTACTGCAAACGATCCGTATCACCCGAAAAATCGTCACAAGCTTAAAAGCGCTGCGGTTGATCAAAGTCCAAGAATCACCATCAACAACGTACTTGATAGACCAAGCCTCGCAAGCGCGCTCGAGGGCCCTGAGGGCGAAAGAATGGTTATGAATCACCTCAGGGCAAATCGCGGAGAGATCAAAAACTTGTAAGTCTTATATGTTAAGATGAGTGAATAAAAGCTAACAAGAATAACAATATGGCTTTCGTTCACTCTACTCATGCATCTGGAGCTGACTACCTGTCGGCTCTTGCCGTTTCCATTTTGCCATCAAATAACTGGGTTGCTGTCAAAAGTAGCGACAGCGAGATTGTATTTAGACTGCCGCATGCACAGGGCTATATAGCATTTATAGTCGCCGGGGATGTGTGTGAAATACAAGCGTTCCAAGAATATGAGCCTGCTGTTTCGGCTAAGCAGCAGGCTGCCGGATACAATACTGCGTACTCTCCGTTTCTGCCTCGCTTCAGGGTTCCTGCAGGCGCTGTTGAGGTTTGGACGCTTGTAAGCTCGCGGCGTGTTGCTGCTGTTATTAAGTCTGGCGATGTGTGGCATTCATTTTATGCTGGGCTGATGTTGCCATTTGGTACTAATAAGACTTATCCGTTTCCGTGTTTCATCGGCGGCTCTGGTCAGATCGGTAATGCGACTTATGAGTCTGCTTATCCTTTCTTTTCTGGTGGAGACTCTTATTGTCCGAAGGTCGTTCTACCTGACGGCCAGTGGCAGAAAGTTGGCGGTAATGCTGGCGGCACGTCTTCTTTCTACAGTTTTCCGTATTCGTATGCCTACTCCTATGTCTGGCCGTTTGATGGCAAATTCCAAAAGCTGGGGAGCAAGTTGGACGGGTCGGCGATGTTGTACCAGGCGTTAGTGTGTAGTTCTGGTCGTGTTGATGCAGCTGATGCGTTGAATGCTGATGACGGTAAGTGGCTTGGCTATTTGGACGGTGTGTTCGCGGTTTCCCAAGGGCGGGCGGCTGGTAGTGTGATTGAAGTTGATGGTGTTGATTATCTGGTCGTTCCAAATGTTTCTAAAGTATCGGAAACTTATGCGCTGAGGCTCTCATGAGATATTACACATCGGCTTACTCGTCCGCTGAAGACTTGGTCGCTATTATTAACCAGCGGCTGAAAGCGGAGGGGTGGACTGAGCATAAATATGCGGATATGCCCGATCCGCGCATTGGCAAGCAGCTGCATATATCAAAGGGTGGTTTGCATTTTGGGCTTAGGAGTCTTGGGGCTTATGATCCGTACGTTGATTACTACGCGGAGCGTGGGCATGGGCAGCAGGGCGTAATCATAAATTTAAAGACTGGATTTGATGGCAGTGTTGGATATTCTTCTCAGCCAGGTTTTCAGTTTTCGCCCAAGTGCTATTTGGAAAGTGGTAATAAAGGTGTTTGCCACATCTTCACTTCTGCTGATTATGTTTTGGTGATTACTAACTACGAGTCTGATCAGTATTCGTGCTTGGCTTTCGGAGAACTTCCGGTTTTTGTTGGGGGTACTGGCGGGCAGTTTGTGGCGTCTACAAATGCGTACGAAGCGACTAACCGTGAATCGATATTTGCTAACGCTAGTAATTTTTTTGGCCTGTATCTGAAAAGTTCGGAGTTCACTGGGTTTGACCGGGGCGAGAGAACTGTTGGCACGCTATCGACTACTTCGCGTGGTGCTGTTTACGGGCTACCGCACATGCATGCCGGAAACTCGTCGTTTGGTAGTGTTGGGTCGGTAGTTAGATCCTCTAGTTTATCTGGTGGGTATAGCGGGCTTATACCGGTGGATTTGTTTACTTCGCATGTTGGAATGTATTCGCCGTATAGTCAGTTCGCTGATCTCTTTTATGTGTCTCTTGATGTTTTAGAACCTGGGCAGACGTATGAGATCGGTAGTTCTAAGTTCATGGTTTTTCCGCAGTTCAAGAAAGAGTACCCACTTAATCGAAATGCCCCGCATTACAACCTCGGGCTGGCTGTCCTTTTGGATTAACAATGAATCAGATTTCTAAAAGCTTTGGCGATTTTTTCTTTGATAATGTCTTTTTGACTCCGGCAGTGATCGAAGCTGGTATCGTTGGGCCGTCAGATGTGTTCGACTTTGAGCTTTGGCATTCTTTTACTGCAGATCAACTTCTTACCGGAGTGAACGAGTCAGGGGGAAATGGCCTCGTACTTGACGGGGCTAAATCTGGCGTGCTGCCAAGCTTTGCATCGACTGAGTACCGAGTTTTTCTGAGTCAAAGTGGGGGCGGGCTCATAGCCTACGAGGCTGGTTTCGACTTCGGCTCGCGTGGCGTTTTCCCGTTTCGTTTGACCGCGACCATGGCTACTATAATTGCAGATGGAATCGATTGGTCGACTCAGCCAGAAATGAATGTGCAGTACTTGACTGAAGTCCTCGAAAGCTTTGACGGCACTGAACAGCGTATAGCTTTGAGAGATCAGCCGCGAGTTTTACTCACTTATCAGTATCTGCTTGATGATAGTGCGCTCATTGAGTTTGATGTGAAGTATGGGAACTTCGGCGGGCAATTATTAGTTCCGGTGTGGCCACAGGCCTCCGAGCTGACAAACGATGTTGTTCCTGGTGATCGGACTATCAATCTCGAAACTAATAGATACATAGAATGCTCCAATACGGTGATGATCACTGATGGCGTTGATTCAGAATTTGTTGGTGTCGAGTCCTTCGCCGAAGGGCAGGTGGTCTTATCTAATTTGGCTCAGAAAAACTTTAAGATTGGCTCTCGGGTTGTGCCGGTTCGCGCAGGATATAGCTCTGATGAAAGCAGCGCAGATGTCAAAACGGACTCGCTAGCAAGCCATGGCATTACTTTCGATCTTGACGAAACGATGTTCAGTAAGCCGACCCCAGTCGATAGTTTCGAGAGATACAAAGGAAAGCATTTAATACCGTTCCGACCTGATCGCTCAACTGACATAACTGTACAGTATCAGAGACTACGCGAGCACTTCGATCCAACCATTGGCGCGCGGAGCATCTACGAACGCACACCAGGCGCTGTTCGCATATTCAGTCACAGCTTCAGGTTCTTTTCAGAAAAGGAGCGCCAAAACTTTGAAGACTTCGCGGAGCTGCAGAACGGGGCCCAAGGTGAATTCTGGATGCAGTCTGCCTCTATCGCCATGGAAATTTCCGAAGATATTTACGACGAGACGTACAAACTAAAAATAAAACCTGTTGGTTACAGCAGGCTTGATAAATCAAAGTCATTTCCTCCAGCGATAGCTATTCATCTGTATAATGGAGCTACGATCAAGCGATCTCTAGTCAGTGCGAAGTCCATAAGCGGTTTTGAAGAGATAACTCTCGACAAGCCGCTCAGCGACATCAAAATCGAAGACGTAGATTCGATCAAGCCTTTGTACTTGTGTCGATTCGAGTCTGACGACTTTAGATACGTGTTTGACACGACGCAAGACAGCACAATAACAAAAACAATAAGACAACTTTTGCATGCTGACACTACAGACAATTGAAGCCGCTCTCTCTCTTTCCCGTCCGATTGAGCTCTATCTTTTCGAACACGGGGAGAGTAAGTACGCATATACCAGCGGCAGCAAAGCCCACATGCACGTCGACGGCCTGGTCTACAATCCCCTGGCACTGCGGCGCGGCAAGCTCCAGCGTACTAATGAAGACTACAAGAACCGATTATCTGTAGAGCTTCCAGGTGATTCGCCTGTCCCGCTACTCTTTCGCTCCACGCTACCCTCCAACCATGTAACACTGAAAATATTCCGAACTCAGCGCGACGCAAAGACACAGTTCATGAGTATTTTCTCCGGTGAAGTGGTCGGAGTGACCTGGAATAATTCAATCGCAACTCTGGATTGCTGCCCTGCAACAGCTCTGTTGCGCCGGCAGATCATGCGCACAGGATATCAAAGTCAGTGCAACCATCATTTGTACGACCAGCGCTGCTCACTTGAACTTCAAGACTGGCAAGAAGAAACAATTGTCGAGTCAATCTCAAACAGCGGCTATACAATTGAACTAACTAACAGAGCACACGAAGCCGAATACTACAAAGCTGGTTTGCTGTCAACAGATGGATCTGACTTCAGGCAAGTCAATTCTGTGGACGGTAATTTCTTTGAGTTGATGTCGCCGATTGACGGCTTGTCGGTTGGGGATGTTGTACAAGTTGCGAAAGGGTGTGATCGATCTGCTGCTGCGTGTCAGTCTTTCGGAAACTTTGACAATTTCTTGGGGTTTCTGACGATCCCGACCGACAATCCTTTCCAAGCCTAATAATTATAATAGAAGGTGTGATTTCATGTGGTTGATGGCTGTAACGCTGCTGCTAGCAATTATCAGCATGGTGGTTTTTAAGCCGAAGGTTCCTTCGCCTTCTGCTGCCGGGCTTGAAGACTTTAGCTTTCCATCAGCAGCTGAACGTCCAGTACAGATCCTCGCTGGCACCAGGCGACTGAGCGGGCCCAACGTAGTTTGGTATGGCGACTTGGGGACATCAAAGATCGTTAAGAAAGTGAAAGGTCTCTTCTCCACGACGAAAACAACGACTGGATACAGGTATCGCATGGGTATACAGCTCGGCATATGCCATGGCCCTGACGTTGTCTTGAGAGAGGTTAAGTTTGGCGATCACGTGGCCTGGAGCGGTGAGTCAACGGGCGGCGCTATTCAGATCAATAAGCCCTCGCTGTTTGGTGGGGATGAAGATGGCACGGGTGGGGTTTCTGGCACTCTGCGCTTCTACGGCGGATCTCTAGTCCAAACCGCGAACGCATATCTGGTTGGTCTGCTCGGCGCTGACGTCGTATCCCCGATTCGTGGTGTTGCGTATGCGGTGCTCGAGGGTATGTACATCGGCAACACCTCGACACCCGAAGCCGTTAGCTTCGTTTGCTCGCGCTTCCCAAAATCACCATCCGCGGCCCCCGAGTCGCAGCTGTACGAGCGCATCGGACTGGACGCAAATCCAGCGTATTTCCTACACGAAATCATCACGCACCCGACTTTCGGCGCGGACATCGGATTTACCACGGTCGACGTCGACTCTTTCGTAGCCGCCGCTAAAACACTGCACGACGAAGGCCTCGGCATCTCGTGCGTCATTGACTCCGCGCGCACAGCTGCTGACGTGATCGAAGACATCAAAAAGATCATTCAAGGCTCACTCAACACCGACCCAGAGACGGGGGCGCTAAAGCTCAGGCTCATTCGCAACGACTACGACTTCGATGACATCCCGGAGATCGGCCCCTGGAACATCAAATCGCTATCGGATTTCAGCCGAGGCTCACTCGACACAGCGATCAACGAAGTGAAGCTCAAGTACGTCAGCCGAAACGATGACTACACCGAGCGCACGGTGATCGCCCAGAACAGCGGGCTACGCATTCATAAGGGTGATTCGGACGGCCAGACCATTTCAATGCCGATGGTTTCTACACGGGAAACCGCCGCGAAAATTGCTCAGCGGGAGATTTCCGCAATTTCTGTCCCGCTCGCGTCGTGTGTTGCCGAATGTCATCGCTCAATGGCCGACGCAGAGGTGGGGGATGTTGTGCAGCTCACGTGGCCGGCCCAAAAAATCGAAAAAATCGTCATGCGCGTCACTGCTGTCGACCTCGGAGCACCCACGGATGGCGCGGTAAGGCTCACGCTAATCCAGGACGTTTTCGGCGTTTTTGAGAGTTTCTACACCGCTGGAAACGAAGCCCAATGGCAGAAACCATTGTTCGATCCGGTCGACGTCACGCGCTACGACATCATCGAAGCCCCAACAATTCTCACCCCGCAGCAGACTACTCGAAGCATCCTCGTCCTAGCCGAAAAACCGGGGGCAGGCCTGGACTACCGTCTGCAGGTCAAGGGCAGTAGCGAGGGATCTTGGGTAGACGCTGGGCCGCAGCAGTTCACTCCACTCTGCTTCCTCGGCAGTGCTTTGATAGCAAACCGGTTTGTTGAGAGCGCTGTTGAGCTGGGAGGGGATGTCGGTGAACTGGATAGCTATTCGTCGGAGGAAGTGAGGAGGGGACTCGGGTTACTGCTGGTTTCCAGCGTGGCCGGCGTTGAGTGGATGTCTTACGAGTCAGTTTCCGGGTACGGCTCAGGCTCGGCAACTGTTGGGACTGTCAATCGAGGGCTGTTTAACACAAAGCCTGTCGATCACCCGGTTGGCGCGCGGGTGTGGGCTGTGAGCGAGGGCTTTGCTGTTACACCCTGGCAGTATGCCGTTGGTGAGACCGTCGCGCTGAAGATGCTGGTTGGCACGCAGACTGGCCGGCAGGATTTCGATGAGGCGGCGCAGAGGTCGTTTGTGGTCGGCGCGCGGAATGATGAGCCGTGGACGCCTGGCTGCGTAAGGGTTAATGGGCAGGAAGGCGGGTTCATCACTGGGCCGGCTACGGTCACTTGGCGGAGGAGGGATGGGGCTGTGCCGGCTGTGGTGTTTGATGGGGATGATGTTAGCTACGGCTCTGCGTTGACTAGGATTGTTATTAAATCTGGTGGAGTGGTTGTCAAGGAGGTTGCGGGTCTTGATGGGGAATCATGGGTGTTCGATGACGAGCAGGCGCTGAATGATGGGGCTTGGTTCTCCAACCTAACGTTTGAAGTGTCTACCAATAAAGTTGGGTTTCCGTATTCGACTACTGTAGTTATTGTCAGTACGCGTTGATGTTGACCGCTGTGTGCAATCCCCCTCCGCAGCGGCTTTGGCGGAATGATGTAGGTGGGGGCGCACCAGCGAGTATAGTAAAATCCGAGAGCAGAAGTTTTAAATCATCATCTGTTCTTAAAAGCCTTTATCTTGTTTTTTAATCTGAAAGCCCAGCTGGATATTTTCGTGTATCCTTTTCCAATTATGTGAGTTCCGACTGGCCCACTGTGAAATACATCACGGGATGGATAGTCCGCATAATCTCCATATGTGTATCCCACGCGCTCTACCGTGACCGTGGTTGAGCCTTCTGGAGGTCTAAGGAATTCCTCTAGTTCATTTTCACATGTGAAGTTATCAACAATTACGGTTTTGTCGTTGATTGTATAGGTGTTGCCACGGTATAGGAAACTCTCTTGGGTTAAGCCTTCGCTGTTCTTGGTGGTAGCCACAAATTGGAGAGCGTCGCTATATTCTTTACCTTTGTGATACTTTCTTACTGGATGTACCGGGATGATGAAATTGTTTCTCAGTGATTCTACATAAATATTCCAAAATTTCTTGTATTTTTTTACTTTTGATACACCCTGAGGTGTAACTACTAAAAGGGTTTTACGAATTTTTCTATTGGCAAGAAGTGAGTCTATGTCGACTTTGTATGTGGATGAGATATAGCCAGAAACACCTTTTCTTAAGTCAATTTTTATGGTTTCAAAAGGTGCTATGACTCGCGGAGACATTTCGTAGTTGACAAGTTCTAGATGTATGTTGCTTCCAATCCTTAAGTATATATAACTGATTGTGGCAGATTTATCTTTTTTGTTTTCAATGATTATGTCTGATACGTACCTTTGTTTGCTCCATACGCTGGCCGATGTTCCGAATATCCCATAGAAACTTGTCCCTTTCTTTAGAAGGAATTGGTAGCCTGTGTAGATTAGCGCGATCATGGCTACTGCGAATGAAAGTACAGCAACTGCTAGTGATGACGTGGATATTATCAGGTTCAGCAGGTCTGTATTGCTTAATCTAGAAGGGTCTATATCCATTACTTTGCTGAATATTTCCTTTAGGCTCTGCATTGAATTCCTTTTTAAAATCTTGTCTATGGGCTGAATTAACTGTTGATGTAGACATAGCGCGAAGCTGGCCATGCATCGACGATGTGCATAATAATAGCTTGGCAAAGCGTTGAATACACCCCCAAAGCACCCACTACGATTATGTGAGCTGTCGCAGGAGGCTTGGGTGCAGGCGCCCATCCGCGAGCTGACTCACTGCTTATCAAGCGTGATTGGTTAGACCGATTGCAGGGGGAGGTGAGGCTGTGCAGTTATCCAGCCAGTTTTGGTTTTTTGTATCGCTCCAAGCTCCTCAGCTATTTTAAACGCTTGGCAAGCTTTAACATTTCCAATCCGATTTTTAGTTGCAAAGTCCTTAACCTTGATCTTGCTATGCATTGGCAATTCTGCAGCCTGCTTCATGAGTACATCTAGAAGACTGTTGTTCGACACCAATTCAGTATTCTGCTCGTTCTCCGACACTGCTATTACGACAGATGATGGGATCGACGCCTCTTCTATCTGAGCGACCTCTGGCTTTTGTCTCGGAAGAATTGCAAGGATTAATGCAGGTACGAGCTCTAGCGACAGCGCAAACCCAGCGCAAAGGATGGCGGCCAAGAGTGCAGGAACGGATGACGCTTTGACTACAGAAGCTTGGATTCCGGAGATCTCATAAGAATTCGCTTTGATCCGATCCATTGCAGCTTGGCGCTGTGTGTCCGTCCGATTAAATACGGCTGACTCAAGCTCCTGTGCTTTTGTGATCATTCCCCGCTCTCTCAAGGCTGCTGACTCCACGTTCGCCTTATTTTCCGCATTGCCCAGAGCTGCCAAGAAATCTGAGTCTTTCTTAATCAATGCGGTGAGCTGTTCGGCGCGCGCGCCGCTCAGTGCATCGTGTAGAGCCTTACTTGCATTGATCGATCCAACCAAGCGATCGTACGTTGCCCAGCCGGAAACAGCCCCGAGGGTTAATGAACAAAACAGCAGTCCAGTAGCCGCAACCCAAGACCGCTCGATGATTAGTCGCATAGCTACAGGCCATGCGAGGTATTTAAAAACGTCGAGCAAAACAGCGGCGCCGGCAAATATGATTTTGAGAAACGGATCATCGATTAGACTGTAAACAGTCATAGCCACAGATATGGCTGTTACTGAAGACAGGGCAAAGGCCAGGCAGCCGAGTGCCTTGGACAGTTTCGCGTCCATGATCTAGTTTCCTTGATTGATTCGTGTGTGAGTTTCTTACTGGTCGATATTGCTTAAAGCTCTAAAACCCATAAGCGTGCTATATAGCTCATCTATATGATTGATGATATTGAAATCTGCAGAAAAGCTCTCTACTTCCCTCAGCTCGGCATGGCCAAATACTGTACAAACTAAATAGAGCTCGCTCTCAATAATTACGAAACCGTCAAATTCGGACTGGATAGCAAATCTTCGGCTCTTATGCATATATTTGACTTCATACATGCCACCACCGATAAACTTAAAGTCTTGAAGCTTTATCGACGAGATATGCATTACTTTCCAGGCCCAGGAAGCCAAAGGTCACAAAGCGTCTCATGCAAATGCCTATCACTGGTAGGCACTACATTTGCTATCACGTACCTGTAGCCATCGAGAATCGCCACTAAATCGCCTTTCTCGACTCGCAGATCCATCACAAAACCACAGGCTTCAGTGACTGTGCCATCTTGCAACGATGACCTCCCAGAGATATGCCCGTTACTACAAAAGCGCGCATCACGAAGCACGCGAGTCACCGGCTTCGGGAAAAGTAGGCTGTGGTAGTACTTTGTGACTGTGTACGGAATCAGCACGACGTACCACACAACGTACGCCCAGTACCTGAGTTTCGCAGCAAGCATGCCCAACATTCCTACCCCTCCTGGGTGGCGCGCCGAGCCAAATCCAAGCCGCGACGACACGACGCCAAAACGTTACTGACCCCTTGCGGACTCGTCCCAACCCGGCGCGCGGCTTCGGTTGTAGACAAACCCTCAACGAGCACCAGGCGCGCGGCTTCTTGGCTTGCACCACCGCGCATGCGTAGAAGCTCTGCAAGCGCGCTGAATTGATCTTCTGTCACCGTTCCCCCTGAGACCTTTAAGCAGGCGAGGGGATCTTAACGCGCAGGAAGCCGTTTGCCTTCACTGATGACGACATTACACCCTTAAAGGTTACATTTGCAATCCTTTTTCTCAAAATCAGGTGGGGGTCGCAGCTTGCATGGCTTCATAAAAGGCTAAATTTTGCACATAATGCGTTCAGACTGGTGCAGTATGGTTCAAACTACCCGACTGAGATGGAGTATTTGCATGGCACGAGGATTTCCAACGTACAGTAAAGCTGCTCGGAAGGGTGACCGAGGCGTTGAGATAGTATCGCGCGTAATTAACGAAGAGTTCGAGTGGCTATTTAAGCGTAATCATCAAGAACATGATTTCGGGATCGATGCGCACGTAGATGTTGTACTTGAAGATGGAGCTGTCACCGGGCAAATGCTCGCGCTACAAGTTAAGTATGGTGCCTCTTTTTTTAGTGAGAAAACTAAATGGGGTTACGTTTTCCGTGGCGAACAAAAGCACTTCAACTATCTAGCCAATTATCCAGCACCTGTTTTGATCGTGATTTGCGATCCTGACACAAATGATTGTTACTGGGTTCATTTCGATCCAGGCGCCACAGCCAAGGCAGGTGAAAACTGGAAGATTACTATTCCTTTTGAAAACAAGCTTGAGACGTCTAAAGAAGTAATTACCGCTTTGCTGCCGCCTCCGGCGGATCATTTGGGTGAAGTAGAAAATTATTGGCTCATGAATGACATCATTGTCAAGCATAATCATTTTTTATTCGCAATTGATCGCGTTGATGTCGAGTCCTTGGACTTCTCTAACGTTCGAGGATTTTTTGATAGAATTAGATCTACGCGCGAACTTGCAGAGCATTGTCAGGGGAAAGTAGAAATTTCATTTCATGGGTACGATCATGATCCCCGTGAGTTGTATGAGATTTCGGAGGTTCGTGTATTTGCATCAAAACTCTCAGCAGTAGTTCCAGAGCTGTTATTTTTTGCGTACACCGGGGATCAAAATAAAGGCTTAAGGGCTATTGCCATGTGCCTTACTACTGTAAAGAAAATATCTACAGTCCCGAATGCGGACGGTAAAATTCCAATCGAATTCGCGACCGACAAAGTTGCTCAGTTTCTTGACGAGCTTTGGCCTGGTTTGAATGAGCTTACCGACTGGCTAAATATGACAGTCGAAGATAATAAGCGAATTACCTTTGCTGCGGTGCGCGCCTTAGGCTTCTCGCCACCGACAGATGAGACTTAAGCAACGCACTAAAAGCGCTTGTAATAGTGGTGTGATTCTCTTCCCCAAATGCGCCGTTTGTGTATGTGGTCGTTGCCGATTGACAAGTTAAAATCGTACCCAGCTACGTATTGGCCGGGTACGATGGCGATAATCGCAAACAAGCGTGCTATGGATGTGGTGAACCAACCTCGTACTCAGGTTGCCTTTGGGTTGGCAGTGATAGGGGTTGACCAGGGACGTACTCGATATAATATTTTGATGGTCTATTGTTGGCGCCTTTGAAGGTCAGATCGATGCCAAGCAAGGTTTCCAAAGCCTCCAGGATTAGCCTGACGTCTCTGTCGAGCCGCCAGTTGTTCGATTTGACTTTAATGTGCACCGGCCTTTGGGCTCCGGTTTCGAAGAGCAGGTAGAAGAATCTGAGTCGCTCAGTTCTCTGATATTCGTTCTGATCTCTTCTTGCAATTTCTCTCTGAAGTTCATGAATGGTTTGCGGATCATATCCAATACCTTCTTGTGTGATGAGTTTTTGCCACGTAAGACGCGAGCGTTTGAGCTGTCTGCCGGAGATATGTTTGCCGTCAAATTCGTAGCTGATGCCTTTCGGTTGGCCTTCGTCGTTCAGTGTGAGGTGGATGTAGACCTTTTGCTTTCTCAGCGCACGGACGAAGTCGAACATGTCGCCGTCCCTGGCGTTCGTGGCTTCGATGGCGCCCGCGATCTTGGCGATCATTCGGTGCTTGTGTGGGAGTTCACCATCACGGATCGAGGCCTTTACTTCCGCGTGTGTGAGCGCGACGCCCCAGGTGTCTTTGGGCTTGGGGGCTTTCTGCAGGCCGAAGCGGTCTTCAATCTCTGAAACTGAGGTCAGGCTGACTGAGCGTTCGTTGCTGTCCTTGACCATGCTGAACTCCTCGTTGAGCCTGATCCTGTTGGCAACGATGTGAACGTGCTCGTGGTCTTTGTCACGGTGCATCACAGCGATGTACTGATTCGTCTCGTCGAAGCCCAAGTCGCTCATGTACTTCTGGACTGCTGAGCGCCACTGTGAAGCACTGAGGGACTCTCCAGGGCGGAGGGATAGCATTGCGTGGAAGACGGGCTTGATCTGTTTGTCAGAGTCAATGGACATCCGGCGCATGGCCTCCACGCTGTCAAACTCCTGGATCATTTCCTGGACGCCAGTTTCATCGCCGGCGAGGATGCCGGGGAGGGGATCTGAGCTCGTGCAGTTTGAGTCGATGGTGCGGATGCCGGTGATCTCGTGATCGTGCTTCGTGCAGCCGAAAATGTACCGGATTCTGTTCTTGAATGAACCCGAAGATTTAGGGAAGATCTTGCCTATCATTGAATACCTCCGGCGTTGATGCGAGCAATGTGTTTCACTTTTTCTAGAAGTGCGTCGCCGGGATATTCAGCATTGACCATCGAAGCTAAATTCATCAGTTCGCGTGCGATTTGGACAACGTCTCCACTGATTTTTGGTTTGACGTTGTTGCTGATCACGAAGTCTCGGATAAACGCTCCCGCAGCTTGGTAACCCGCCTGGGTCATCTTGGTTTCGAGGATTTCCAATTCGGACTTTGACAGTCTTATGGTGATCCTTGATTCTTTGTTCTGTTTGACCTGATCTTCCATTGTGCTCACCTTTTTATTGTTTTTATCTGAGCTTTGCTCTAACGCAACACCCGCAGGGATGTGAGTAGCTTTATTGTCTGACATAGACACAACTGGCTAGCTACTGATCTAAGCTTAGTATGCGGATGGAGCTTCTAGTGTTTCAACAAGAAAATGAAAATATTTTTGTGTATACCTGAACTTCGCAAAGAGGGTGTGTGAAGTCGCAAGAGGGGAGTGCGGTTTCACAGTGCGTGAGTGTTGTTTCGCAATATGTGAGTGCGGGTTTCGCAGAGGTCTAAAGCGAAACCGCAGATGAGGTTTGCGGTTTCACTAGATAGGTAAGCAAAATTTGGCGATATTCTTAGAGCTTATGCCTGATAGACAATTTTTTCAATGTTGTAGTGGTCTAAGGTTGTCATGGACATTGGGAATGCAATTCCGTTCTTGCCGCTAGCCTCAACAGTTCTAATGCATTCGCGCAAGAATTCAAGCATCGGTTGTGCAGGCGAAACGAAGGAGGATAGAGTGTTCGAGAAACATCCTTTAGCACTGGCTTCAAATTCTTTTCTCATGCCTAGTACAGCCACTTCATTAGTGGGGACAAGAGTTTTCTCTGTGAATGGGACTAATACACCATCTTCTCCTCGTTTGCTATCCATTCGATAGACGTATAGTTCGTGGCGTCTTTTTACAGGACACCATACACCTGCGACAATCTCTGTATGCATTGCCTTGAATTCATCCATGTCCAGCTTGTACTTGGATGCAGACATCAACGCCTCATTCATGGAGTATTCAATTGTGTCTGCTATTAACTCCCCGGTGAGTAGGCCTTCGAAGTCCCTATTTAGAAACGTATCATCATCCCAATACGAGAGTCCCTTTGGGCTTTCCAGTGGGTTGGGTTGGCAATGCCGGATTGCGGTATAGACTATGGTTCCATCTATTTCATGCCACTTGAAGCTAATTCTTAGGTTTTGCAGGTGGGTTGTGATGCTATTCATAATATGCTGTGCTGTCAGTGTGCTGCCCGCAAAGCTTATCGCCACATTGTTTGTCTCAAATACTTCTTTGTAGTCTCTGAAAGACCCGTCTGGCATGAAGTATGGCTTCCATAGCTTTACATCAATTTGATGTGTTTTTCTGAATCCGTTTAGAATTGTTCGCCCAGTAGAATGGTTCGTGATGGCTGAGTCAGCTGCAATAAAAATCCCATCCTCTTCCATTTCGGGGATGTACGTAGGGTCGTCATCATCCCCATATCGGGAGTAGTCGAACGATTTAGTATGCTGATAGCCCGCGATAATTAAAGTCATCTTGAATTTAAATCCTATTTGTGCCAATTGCAGTATTAGCATTAGGGCGGAGGCGTGCGTGAAACATGCGCCCCCTAGCTCTTTTGAGTTCGCAGGGGTTTCTAGTCATGGCATTGGGCTGCATGGCTTCATGCCTAGCTCTTAGTTTGCTCTCGCATCAATACTAATATCATGTCTCTTGTTATCCCACCTCTACAAAAGGCTAGAAAAATGGGCAGTGCCAGTCGGTAGTGCCACGAGCTGAAGCTACAGATGTGCCGATCTGTCCAGTCAGACTCAGTCCAGCCAGATAGGAGGTGGGGATGAAGTGTACTGATGGGGTATGCGCGCTTGCACATAGATTACACACGATAACGGCTACAGGCCCTGAAGATACTGGCTAGACAGTCCAATCCATCATCGGTGCAACGCTGAAGCGGCGTGACGGCTCAGGGCGCGTGGTTTCTGGCTTTGAGGCTGATTCTAGGGGCATTCTGGTCTACGCATTTTGTACCATTTTTTCGGGGTGTTAGGCGTTTTTGGTGTGACAGCTGGTACGAAGTACCACCGCAAGCCTCGCTTGTACCACCGGAAATCCTGGCAACGATTAGAACAAGGAAAAAGGCCGGTGGAACGGTAAGCTATACCGTCCAGATCCGCCTCAAGAAAAGGGTGTCCTAGTCTACCAAGAAGCCCAGACCTTCGCCCGTTAGCAGGCAGCGCAGGCCTGGGCGAAGCGACGAGAGACAGAGTTGGCAGTGCCAGGCGCAATCGAGCGCGCCAACCGTGGTGGGCATGCAGTCAAGGACGTGATTGATCGCTACCTGGGGGAGCCGAGAAAGCCCGGCCGCTGGGTAAGACGAAGCGGCAGACCCTCTTGGCTATCAAGAACAGTTACCTCGGCGAAGTGGTCGACTCCGACATCTCTCAGCAGGTGCTGGTGGACTATGCCCTCTGGCGTATGAGCCCTGAAGGCGGTGGCATCAAACCGCAGACAGCTGGCAATGATCTGGCTCACCTGGGTTCAGTGTTGTCGCTGGCTAGGCCAGCGTGAGTGGACGAGATCAACCCCCAAGCTATGCCCGACGCAGGCCTTGTCCTGAAGTGCCTCGGCTACAACATGAAAAGCCGGGCGCGGGTTCGCAGGCCAACGCTCGAAGCCAGCTGGAGGAACACCTCGGTGTCGATTTGTTTGAGCGGCATGGTCGCCATGTGCAGCCCACCACACAGGCGCGACTGCTGCTCAGGAGCCTTCAACAGGCGTTCGAGCTAATCGGTGCGACCTGCGATGAGATGCAGAACTCTAGGTTGCAGTCCCAGCTACATATCGCGGTCACGGCAGAAATTGCGCAGAAATGGTTGGTTGGGCGCTTGGCGGGTTTTTCTGAGTGGTACCCGCAGACCGTGTTGCATCTTCATGAGCAAGCGTTGGAGGCACTCGTGCCCAGCCCGGATATGTCTTCGACCAGTTTATTGACCATTCAGCGGTTGTCGTCGTGGTCATAGCTGGCATCGAGTCTTACATCGCCATGCACTGGATTTTCGGTAGTCCTGACAGCGAGCGCCGTAGGTTTCGACATCAGGTTTGGACGCTTGCAGGGCTGCATACGAAGTCTATCGGTTGATAATCTGCTGACTTCTCCAGAGCCCTCTTGCAAAGCCCCTATCCTTTTACGCAGCCATCAGTGGTTTGGCACTCCTCGACGATGCATTTCGCGTAACTTATCGCTGGCTCAGAGCTGCTATCGACAAGCCTGAAACGATGAAAGTCAATCCAGCCCCCAGATTAAGCCCGTTGGCAAGGCGTGGGCGATGACGAAGGTACGCTGAAAGCCGAGTGGCAAAAATCCCCATTAAGGCAAAACCGATAGCGGTGAGCAGAGCGAACCAAAGCCCGTACACCAACATTTGCAAAGTTACAGAGCCAAGTGACGGGTTTATGAACTGAGGGACGAACGCCAGCACGAAAAGGCCTGGTTTGGGGTTCAGTGCTGCCGACAGAAAGCCTGTGAGAAAGATACTGCGCAACGATTGCCGGGCTTCAGGTGCAAAGGTAATCAGGCTGCGCGAGCGCAAGACTTTGATTCCAAGCCAGAGCAGATAGGCTCCCCCAACCAGTTTGACCGCCCAGAACGCCAATTCTGATGTTTGAATGAGCAGGGTCAATCCGAGCGAGGCGGCGGTGACATGAAATACGATACCCATGCCAGAGGATAATCCGGAGACAACCGCGGCCAGGCGCCCTTGGCTGAGCCCACGTCCGATTGCAAGTAGGTTGTCCGGGCCGGGCGATATGACCAACAACAGGCAAGCTGTGGTATAGACGAGCCAGATTTTCATTGGAAACACGGAAACGCTCCTTCGAGTGCTAGGTTCAACTGATCATGCCCATGACGGCTGCCCGGACTACTGCTGCTGTCTTATTCGTTGTGCCAAGTTTGTTCATGGCATTCTTCACATGGAATTTGACCGTATCGACCGAAATCACTAGGATCTGCGCAATTTCGTCCAGGGTTTTACCGTCTGCGGTCCAGCGAAGTACCTCTATCTCCCGAGCGGTCAGGTGGTAGTGACAGGCTTGATAGACGGGTGGTACCAGTAGCCGCTCCATGCACGGCGCGATTGATTCGGCCAGCCAGCGCATTTTCAGCTCATTGGCGTCGAGCTCCGTTGCCTGCAATCGGTTGTGCCCTCGTGCCAGGGTTACCATGCTCTGTTGCCGTGAAGGGTGGGTGAGTGAGCACGCCCAGCCAACGCGCAAACCCTCGGACTTGGCCTCTTCCCAGAACTCGGGGGCTTGACCGAACATGTCGTCATCCCAGACGAATGGGGAGGGACTGGCACAAGCGCGCCGAACCGAAGGGTCGATTTGCAGGTAGCTTGCATCGTGGTAGCGGCGCTGCCAGGTTGGCGAGAAGTTGCAGCGCATCTGCATGACAGGATTGGAAAACGGGAGGTAGGTGCGTACACCAAACGAAAACCACTCGAATTCCATTTCTCTGGCGTAACGCTGAACACCCGTGAACAGGTCGTGTTCGCATTCTATCGAGTTTGTCCACGCCAAAAGACCATTGAGCCAGGTACGCATCTGATCTCCATTTCTGATGCCGTTCCTTCTTTTTTATACCCCAGTAAGACTGCCATGAAAAGCATTGGCGGCGCCAGGGCGCGAGCCTACCTGATTGGGTAGGTAGCCAGTATGGCTAGCGGCCAGTAGGTTCTCTCCCCGTTCGCCTGGGCTGACGCAGTGGTTTCCATCGCTTGGCATCGACCCCGGCGGCGTCTCGGATTCGCTAAGGGGAATGCCATGCTCGATGAAATAGTCAGGTACAAGATCGCTGAAACCGCACAGCGCAAGCAGGCCTTCGGCGTAGATCGAATGCTCAGCCGCATCGAGGGTGCGCGTCGTCCACGTGACTTTGCTGCTCGGCTGGTTGGGCAGGGGGTCTCGATCATCGCCGAGAGCAAATACCGCTCTCCCTCCAAAGGTGTGTTGCGCGCCGACTACGATCCGTTGCAACTGGCACTTGCCTATCAGGCTGGTGGTGCGAGCGCGCTTTCGGTCATTGCCGACAGCCGGTTCTTCGGCAATGCCCCCCACATTGTCGGACAGTTGGCCAACCATCCTAGTCTGACGCTGCCGGTCATGTACAAGGATTTCATTGTCGACGAGTATCAGATCTTCGAGGCCCGCGCCCTCGGCGCGGACGCTGTGCTGATGATCGTGCGCTGCCTGCCGGCCAACAGCCTTGAGCGACTGCACAGGCTGGCTACGGAGTTGGGCCTGCAGGTGCTGGTCGAGACCTTCGATGAAGCGGACATCGACCAGGCATTGGCGGCGGACGCGTCGATCATCGGTATCAATAATCGAGACCTGGAGACGTTCCAGGTCAACTTCGACCGCACTGCACAATTGTTCGAGCGTTTGCCCGCGTCGGTCGTTGCGGTCGCCGAAAGTGGCATCGCTGGTCGCGAGGACATGTGCACTGTAGAAGCTATCGGCTTTAGCGCGGCGTTGATCGGCGAACGTCTGCTGTCGGCGCCGGACCCAGAACTGGAAGTCCGGCACCTGCTTGGGCGGGGCGCACCGGCATGATGCAGCCCATCATCGTTGGCTTCGGTCACTGCGGCAGGAACCTGCATCTGGCAAGCCTGCGTACGCTGCATCGGCAGGGGCGGCTGGGCAATGTCGACTCCAGCGTCATTGCTGTCGACCCGGCTGTACGCGTGGTCTTGCCTGAGCAGGTCAGTCAGCAGCGCCAGCTACCGGACGCAGCGTCCCTCTCGGGCAAGCACGGTGTGGTGCATGTCTGCACGCCACCGGCCATGCATTTGCAGCATGTGCGCCAGGCGCTGGAAGCCGGCTATCGCTGCATCATTCTTGAAAAACCGATGGTCATGGACCCGAACGAATGCACGCAGTTGCTGGCACTGCAAGCCCGCTACCAGGCACGCATTCTTGTCGTTTCAGTGTGGAGCCACAGCCAGCTGGTGCCTCGGCTGATGCAGTGGTTGCACGGCCGCGAAGACAGGTTGAGGCGGGTACGCGTGGAGCATCACAAACCGCGCTTTTCTCGCACCCTGGCTCGTAACGATGAGCACCTGTTCGATATAGAAATGCCGCACCAGGTCAGCCTCGCCTTGCTGTTCGCCAAAGGGCCCCGCGACGCCATGCAGTGCGCTGTGCAGGACCTGCAACTGCAAGGTTCCTTGCGACCTGCCATGAAGAGCGGGTCGATCAACTGGGTGGATGAGCACGCGATCGAAGTACGGCTGGACTCCGACCTGTCCAGCCCTGTGCGACAACGCAGCATCCGCCTTGAACTGGAAGATGGCCACTGGTGTGAAGGATTTTTCCCGGTCAGCGCCGACGACAGCTATGCCCAGTTCAGGTGTTCCACTGCAGTAGCGCTGGACGCTTTTCCCGATGAGCCGCTGACCGCTTGCTTGGGCCGTTACTACCAGCATTTCTCTCAATACCTCGCCGGGAATGCCGATGATGCGCCACTGGGCAGCACGCTGGCATTCAATCAGCAGGTGGTTGCGCTGCTGGATCTGGCGCGTACCGCAGCGGCGGCAGCCAGTTCGGCTTTGCCCCATGACGCCCTGGCCAAGGAGGCCATTTGATGACCGTTCCTTTTTTCCGGATCACCGAAGGGTTCAGCCACACCTTGCCGTTGCTGGAGGAGGGACTTGAGCAGTTGCACGGCCAGGCTGGCTGGGTAAATGACCAACAAGTACGGGCACTTGAGCAGGCGCTGGCCAGCTACACCGGCGCGGCTCACGCCATCGCTACCGGCAATGCCACGGACTCGCTGGTGATATGCCTGATGGCGCTGGGGATTGGCCCTGGTGATGAGGTCATCGTGCCGTGCTACAGCTTCTTCGCCTCGGTTTCCTGCGTGTTGCAGGTTGGCGCCACCCCTGTGTTCGTCGATGTCGAGATGCACAGCTATGCGCTCGATTGCCAGCAGATCGAGGCCCGGATCACACCCCGGACCAAGGCCATCATGCCGGTCCACCTGTTCCGTCAGATGGCCGACATGGACAGTGTGATGAGCATTGCCCGCCGTCATGGCCTGCACGTTGTGGAAGACAGCGCGGAAGGTATTGGCATGCGCTGGAATGGGACTCATGCGGGGTTGATCGGCGAGATGGGCGTGCTGTCGTTCTTCCCGACCAAAACACTGGGTGCGCTGGGTGATGCAGGCATGATCCTGACGCGTGATGCAGAACTCGCCAGACGGGCGCGGCAAATACTGGACAACGGGCGAGATGCCCAAGGGCTGGCGCAGTGCCTGGGCTACAACAGCCGGATGGATGACCTGCAAGCGTTGTGGCTCCGGGCCCGTCTGCCAAAGCTGGAAACTGACATCGAGCGACGCGCTGTGCTCAGGCGGGCGTATGACCAAGGCCTTGCAGCGCTGCACCAGCACCTCAAGCTTCCGCTCACTCTGACCAGGTCTGCACAGCAACGCTGCGTAGATTATGTGTACCTGATCGAGGCCGAGTCTCGTGATGCCCTGGCAGCCTTTCTGACAACACGTGGCATCGGTACCGAAAGCTACTACCCATTGCCCCTCCACCTGCAGCCGGTTTGCGCAACGCGCGGCCATGCCTCCGGCAGTTTCCCGGTAGCTGAGCGCGCCGCCACCAGAGCCCTGGGGCTGCCTTTGTATGCCGACCTGACCACGGCCGATGTTGCGCTGGTCTGTCAGGTCATTGGTGATTTCTACGCCTTGAACGGAGTCAAGCCATGATCCAGTACCAGGACTTCCAGCGGCGCTATCCGCACGCGCCGCAGCAAATCCTCGATATTCTCTCTGGCCAGGTTCGCCAAGGTGATTTCATTCTCAAGCAGAACGTTCAGGACTTTGAACTGGCGCTGGCGGACGAGGTGGGAGCCAAGCATGCCGTGTGTGTGAGTTCCGCGACTTCCGCCATGACGCTGTCGTTGATTGCTGCCGGCATCGGTCCGGGCGATGAGGTGATCACGCCCGCGTTCTGCTACGTGTCGGCGGCTTCGGCGATTGTACGTGCAGGCGCGACACCTGTGTTCGTCGACGTGCAGCCCAGCACCTGCATGCTGGATGCGCAGGCGGTGGCCGAGGCGGTGACGGCGAAGACGCGGGCCGTGCTGGTTGCCCACTTGTTCAGTGGGGTAGCCGACATTGATGCCATACGCAACGCGTTGCCGGACAGGGTACTGCTGCTCGAAGACAGCGCCACGGCATTTGGTGCCCGCTTGCGCGGTCGCAGCTGTGGGGCCTTGGGGGACGTCGGCGTCTATTCGTTCTTCCCGGCCAAGCCGTTGGGTGGCTTGGGGGACGGTGGTGCTGTAGTCACCAACGATGATCAGTTGGCGCACACCGTCAGGATGCTGCGCAATCATGGCCAGGACGGTAAGCGGCGCTTCTATCACCAGCTGTTGGGTATGAACAGCCGGATGGATGAGGTCAATGCTGCCTGGTTGCTGTGTCAGCTTCCAGATAACGCCAGGCAGCTCGCACGAAAGCAAGCCATTGCCAGGCGCTACGACCAGGCGATTGAAGCGTCTGGGCTTGTGTTTGCAGGGCAAGAGCGGGGCTCGGCAGATTTTTCACCACATGCCTATGTCCTGCGCAGCACCCAGCGCGAGCAACTGAGCCATCATCTGTCAGCCAGGAGTATTCAGACCAAGGTGCATTTTCCCGTGCCTTTGCCGGCGCAGCCTGCCTTTGCGGCCTGGTCGCAAGGCTCTGGCAGCTATCCAGTGGCGGCGATGCTGGCGCGTCAGTGCCTGGCACTGCCACTGTGCCCCGGCATGCATGACAAGCAGGTCTCCCATGTGGTGACAGCCTTGGAGGCATTCTCCCATGCACACGCCGTTTAAGCTCACCGGCGTTTCTGACGAGGGCTGCTCCTCGCTTGCGCAACAGTTGGCATGCCACACGCAACTGGGGTGGCAGCACCTTGAGTTGCGCAGTGTCGACAATGTGCCTGTGGCCAGCCTGTCGGAACGTTCACGCTTTTCGCTGTGCGATGCACTGCGCGCGCAATCTTTCGAAGTGGTGGCACTGGCCTCGCAGATCGGTAACTGGGGCAGCCGCATCGATGGCCAGTTCCAGGCTGACCTGGACGAATTGCAACGCCTGCTGCAGATGGCATCGCGCCTGGGCTGCGGCTTGATCCGGGTGATGTCGTATCCCAACTGCGGCTGGAGCGAAGCGAACTGGCAGGCCGCGGTGGTAGAGCGCTTCAAGCGGCTTGTCGAAGTGGCCGAGCAGGCGGATGTGGTATTGGTCCATGAAAACTGCGCAGGTTGGGCCGGGCAGAGTGCCGAGCATACGCTGGAATTGCTCGATGCTGTTGGCTCAGCGCACCTGAAACTGCTGTTCGACATCGGCAATGGTCTTAGTTACGGCTACGAAGCGCTGGATTTTCTTCGGCAGGTGCTGCCGCATGTGGCGCATGTGCACCTGAAGGATGGGTACAAAGCGCAGCAGCAGGTGCACTACAGCTTCCCTGGCGATGGCCAGGCCCAAGCCCGCGCCTGCATCGACTTGTTGCTTGAGCATCAGTACACAGGCTGGTTCTCCATCGAACCGCACCTCTGCCTGATCCCCCATCTGCAACTGCAGGGCACTGATGCGCGCCAGCAGCGGCATACTTACCAGGACTACGCCAGGCAGGCCTTGGACCTGCTCGCTTCGTGTCAGGAGGTTCGCCATGCTGTTCACGCCTGAGTATGTCGCCAAGCTGGAAGCGTTGTTGAATATCGACACGGTAACACCGATGGAGACCGGCGAACCTTCATCCATCGCCCAGGCCAATGCGTGCTTTTCGCAATGGGCGCAGCAGATAGGCATGCGTGAGGTGTTCAACGGTGCTGGTGCTTTGCCAGCTGCCGAGCAGGTTCCAGTACCTGTGCAACGGCGCATGGCGGGCATGCCCGGTTTTCTGGAGAGCCAGCCACATCTCGTGCTGGAAGTTGGCGAGGGCGTAGCGCCGCACACGGTAATGTTCAACTTCCATATGGACACGGTTTCTCCCCATTTGCCGGTGCGGGTGGACGGCACTTGCGTGCACGGGCGGGGGGCGGTGGACAACAAGGGCCCCGGCCTTGCCTTGCTCGCCGCCCTCGAGGGCCTGCGTACGCGGCACCCGCAAGTGCTGGAGCAGGTGCGGGTGCTGATACAGGTGGTAGCCGGTGAGGAAGGTGGCGCCATGGGCGTCTATGGCACGCGGCACCTCTGCGCACTGGGCTATCAAGGGCGCTTGAATGTGTTCGTCGAGCCCACGGGTGGGGGGTACTTCGATGCTTCGACCACATCCATGACATATGAAGTCAGCATGGACGGGGAGGACTCGACTGATGATTTTCCTCAGCAAGGTGATAACGCAACGCTGGTGCTGGGCTTTGTTGCCCAATCGATGGCGGCGCGGCTGGCTGCGCCATTGCAGCAGCTGCAGGTAAAAATGACCTTGGCCGGGCTGCATACCGGCATGCACCACAACAGGGTGTATGGCAGCGGCCGCTGCCTGTTCAATTTTGCCTACCGTAGCGCGGTGCTGGCCCGAGACGCCGAAGGGTTGGTGGACGAGGCGTTCAAACATGCGTTGCAGGAATGCCAGGCAAGGTTTGCCGGCTGCCAGCCGTTCGCCAGGACTGTCGAGCGGTTGCAGGCAACTTGCCAGGCAAGGTGGCTCAAGCGTGGCTTGCCGGTACTGGACAACCACGACGCGGCGCTGCAATGCCTGCTGGCCGAGGCTGGCATCGTGCCTAACCCCGATCCAGCGCAGGCTTTTACCTGCGATGCAATGTGGGCCCAGGGCCAGGACGCCTACAGCGTCGTCTGGGGGCCGGGGTCGTTGGCCGCCAACGGAGCCCACACCAGCAGGGAGCATGTCTCGGTCACCGAACTGGAACATTTCGCCCAGGCTGTTCAAACCCTGCTGATCACTGTCGCCCGGCAGGCGACCAGCACTGCCAAACAAGGATGATTGACATGGAGTTTCAACGCATCGCAGCCAGTGAGCTGCACGCTTTCACGGTCGCGGGACTGTCAGCCTGCGGGGTGCCTGAGCACAAGGCCCAGGATGCTGCCCAGGTACTGCAGCATGCCGACCTTGCTGGTCACGATACCCACGGCATTGCCAATCTGGGCAATGTCTACATGGCAGGCATCCTCGACGGTGACATCGATCCGTTGGCCGAAGCGCGCTGGGAATGCGACCTGGGCGCCTGCGCCACCCTGGATGCCGGTGGTGGCCTCGGCTTGCTGGCTGGCCGCCAGGCAATGACCAGGGCAATAGACAAGGCGCGCGACTACGGCGTCGGTTGTGTCGTGGTGCGCAATAGCTCCCACTTCGGCGCCGCTGGGTTCTATGCCGGGCTGGCACTTGAACACCAGATGATCGGCATGGCCATGACCAATCTGGGGCGCGAGACGGTAGCACACCCCATGGGCAGCGTAGCGCCCTTGATGGGCACCAATCCCATCAGTCTGGCGTCACCGGTGGCCCAGGCGGCTGCCCCCTTCTTGCTGGACATGAGCACTACCGTCTGTGCCAGTGGCAAGGTGAAGCAGGCCATCCGGCGGCAGCAAACGGTGCCGCAAGGTTGGCTGCACGATGCCCGGGGCAGGGCAGTTGATGATCCGCGCAGTTACCTGAGCGGCAATGGGATGTTGCCGATGCTTGGCGGTTCGAGGTTCGAGCAGGGCGGGCACAAAGGATTCGGCCTGGGACTGATGGTCGACATCCTGTGCGGAATACTCAGTGGCGCGCAGACCGGCGCGGACCAAGCGGCGGTAGGGCGTAACGACATCGGGCACTTCTTCCTTGTGCTTCGCCCCGACGCATTCGGCAGCTCCAGCGCGTTCACCGGGGCGATGGACCGCCTGCTCCAGTTCATTCACGAGGCGCCAGTGCATGAGGGCTTCGAGCCCTTGCGCTACCCCGGCGAGCCTGATGCGCAAGTGCGTGAGGAACGCCTGCGTCTCGGCGTGCCGGTCGACGAGGTCCTGCTGGCACAACTCGATGATATCGCCGCAAGGCTCGGCATCGCGCCGCTGAGGAGGACAACAGCATGACTATCAAGCTTGGCATCATCGGTATGGGCGTCATTTCCCATTACTACCTCAAAGCGCTGCAGCACAGCACGGAGTGCGAGCTGCGGGCCGTGTGCGACACCTCGCAGGAGCGGCTGGCACCTTTCGCGGCCAGCTCGGTGGCCTGCCACGAAGACTATGCCGCTTTGCTTGAGGACCCGCAGGTTGATGCCGTCATCATCAACCTGCCCAACCATCTGCACTTCGACGCCTGCAAGGCGGCGCTACGGGCTGGCAAACACGTCTGCTGCGAGAAGCCCCTGACACTGGACCTGGAACAGGCCCTGCAACTCAGGGATATGGCCCGGCGTTACCAGCTGACGCTGCTCACGGCATTTCATCGTCGTTACAACCGCCATCTGTTGCGCGCGCTCGAGCAGGGCCGGTTCGAGGGCGCGCGGCGGGTAACAGCGCGCTATCACGAACGGATCGAAGAGCATGCCGGCCGTGATACCTGGTACCTGGACAGTGCTTCGTGCGGTGGCGGCTGTATTGCCGACAACGGGCCCAACGTTTACGACACCCTCAGCTTTGCACTGGGAACACTGCAGGTCCAGGGCGCCCAGGTACGGCGTAATTCCATGGGCATTGACATGGGGGCCCAGATTTCACTGGCGGGTCCGGGCGGGCTGGCGGTAAGTGCCGAGCTGAGCTGGGACTACCCCTTTGGCGAGCTGAAAGACCTGCTGATCGAATACGCCGATGGCAGCCAGATCATCATCGACATGCTTGAGGGCAGTGAAGGGTTCAAGACCTCGCTCTACCACGAGTACGAGGGCGTGCTGGCGCACTTGGCCAGCAGTATCCGCGGCAACGCCGAAGACGGCTCGATCGGGATCGATGCTGTGAGGCTGGTGCGCGATACCTATGCGCTGGAGGCCGGCGATGGGCGTTGAACGGATCCTGAGGCCTTCGAAAGCGCGGCTGGACGGCAAGCTGGTCAAGATGTTGTTCCATACACGGTATGACCGTGGCATGACCTTGATCGAGCATGCCTCGCGCTGCGTGCGCCAGGGCGAAGTGCATGAGGTGGTGAGCACCGACCAACTGGATGCCCAGGCCGGCAGCCGAATCGACAGGGTCGGCTTCATCGGTTTTGTCGAAATCCAGCAAGCCGGGGTCATCGAACGCGGGGATCTGCTGTGGTCGGGCGATGCCTGCCTTGGCAGGGTCCTGGGTTTCGATGAGTGCCACTTTCCCAATCATTACAACATCCTGATTGCCACGCACAGATTGATGACGGCAGACACGCTGAACGATGCCGGGATTGGCAGCGTTCTGCACTTCGAGGAGCAACGATGAACGAGATTTTCGAAATTGACGTCACTGCCGCTGCACGCGACCACTTCCCCGGTGCGCGTGTGCTGGCGCTGCGCGTGCCCAGCGTCGGTCATGGCTACAGCGACGAGCTGGACTGGTCCGCCAGCCAGGCCGCATGGGCGGGCGTGGACAAGGACCGGCTACTCGCCCATCCCGCAGTTGCCCCGTTTGCGGCTTATTACCAGCAGGCCGGAATCAACCCACGCAAGCACCTGCCTTCGGTCGCCGGGTTCATCTACCGGGCATTTGGCCGACCGCAGGCGCGTCTACCGCAGATCAATGCGCTGGTCGATACGGTGAACTGGGTCGCAGTGTCGACCATGACTTCCCTGGGTGCCTTCGATGCCAAGGCGATTGAAGGCAAATTGACGCTGGATATTTCGACCGAGGGCGAAGCGTTTCTACCTGTGGGCGGGCAGGGCACTGAAGCCTTGCCGGCAGGGCAACTGGTGCTGCGTGATGCAGGCAAGGTGCTGTCCCTGTTTTCCATTCGCGACACCGAGCATACGGCGGTCAGGCCGTCCAGCAGTGAGCTGCTGCTGCTTGGGTGCGTCCTGGCGCCGCTGGAAACCGCCTCGGTGGCGGCGGCACTGAACCTGGCCGCGCGGCGATTGAGCCTGGGCGGCGATGCCCTTGAGGTATTACGACATCAAGGGCCGTGGTTTGGTGAGCATGGCGGCAGCTTCATTGCAGAAACCCTTTCTCCCCCCATCGGTGAGCTTACCGAATGCTACCGGCAGGTCATTGGCAGTGCGCAGTTCCAGGCCCGCTACCGGCAATTGCTTGAACACTATGTCGGCCGTGCCACGCCGCTGACACTGGTGGAGAACTTCTCGCGCGAGATTGGCGTAAAAACCTACCTTAAACGTGAGGACCTGACCCACACCGGCGCGCACAAGATCAACAATGCCCTTGGACAGGCGTTGTTGGCCCAGATGATGGGCAAGCGCCGCGTGGTGGCCGAGACCGGCGCTGGCCAGCATGGCGTGGCGACGGCGGCAGCCTGCGCCTTGCTTGGGATCGAGTGCGTCATCTACATGGGCCTTCGCGACACCCAGCGTCAGGCGCTGAACGTACAGCGCATGCGCTTGATGGGGGCAAAGGTGGTTGCGGTAAGTGGTGGCACGCAGACGCTCAAGGATGCCATCAACGATGCATTACGTGACTGGGTGGCCAACGCCGATGACACCTACTACCTGCTGGGTTCAGCCTTGGGGCCGCATCCATACCCCGCGATCGTGCGATATTTCCAGAGTGTTATCGGCGATGAGGCCAAGCGCCAGTTCATGGCTTTCGAACAGGGTGCGCTGCCCGATGCTGTAGTCGCTTGCGTGGGTGGAGGCTCCAATGCCATCGGCCTGTTCTCGGCATTCGTCGACGACGCGTCCGTGCAACTGTTTGGTATAGAGGCCGCAGGGCAGGGTGAAGACAGCGGGCAGCATTCGATCCGGTTCGGTGGTGGCGGGCAGAGCCGCCCGGGTGTACTGCAAGGCTGTCGTTCCTACGTGCTGCAGGACTGCCATGGCCAGATCGGCGAGACCCATAGCATGGCGCCTGGCCTGGACTACCCGATGGTCGGCCCGGAGCATGCGCAGCTGCATGACAGTGGCCGGGCCAGCTACCTCGCGGCCAGCGATGCGCAGGCCTTGCATGCCCTGCAACTGCTGGCGCGCAGCGAGGGCATCATCGCGGCGCTGGAAAGCGCCCACGCCCTGGCCGGCGCAATCATGTTGGCGCCTCGCTTGCCAGAGGGCGCGCGCATCATCGTCAACCTCAGCGGCCGTGGCGACAAGGATATGCAGACCATCACCGAACTCACCACAGTGCAGGAGAATCGGCAATGAACCGAATCGACAGCTGTTTCGCCAGTCTGGCGCGGCAAGGCAGAAAAGCGTTGATGCCCTACCTGACGGTGGGCTATCCCGCGCTCGACAGCCTGCCGGCACTGATGCAGGCCGTGCAGCAGGGCGGGGCCGACATTGTTGAACTGGGTATCCCCTTCTCCGACCCGGTGGCCGATGGCCCCGTCATCCAGAACACCAGCCATACGGCAATCACCAATGGCATGACGCTGTCGTTGGCGCTGGAGCAGATAGCCAGCCTGCCTCGCGACGGGCAGTCGCCTGCGCTGGTGGTCATGACCTATACCAACCTGCTGCTCAATCACGGGTATGCGCGATTCGCCGAGCAAGCCGCCAAGGCAGGGGTAAGTGGCGTTATCGTTCCTGACATGCCGGTAGAGCAGAGCGAACCTCTGCGTACCGCGCTGGAAGATCAGGGGCTGTACCAAGTGTTCCTGGTTACGCCCAACCTGAGCGATGAGCGCCTAGCAACCATCGCCCGACACGCGAGGGGCTTTCTCTATCTGGTTTCGGTGCTGGGCACGACTGGCGAGCGCGATCAGTTGGCTGATATCACGCCATTCGTCGAGCGAGTGCGGCGGATGACTAGCCTGCCGCTGGCGGTGGGTTTTGGCATAGGCACGCCGGAGCAGGCCAACCTCATGTGGCAGCAGGCAGAGGGTGTGATCATCGGTAGCGCCCTGGCCAGGCGTTTGGCCAACCCGGTTGATGCGGCGGAACAGGCGAAGCAATACCTAGCGGCGTTCAAGGGGACACACGCATGACTGCGGTGTGGCCGCAGGGCACGATAAAGGTCTGCGGCATTACCCGCCATGAAGATGTCGAGGCTTGCCTGCAGGCCGACGTCGACCTGATAGGCCTGGTGCTGGTAGCCGGCTCGAAGCGCTACCTGACGGTCGAGCAAGCAATTGCGTTGCGCAGGCAGGTAGGCGCGCGCGCGCGGGTGGTTGGTGTATTCATGGATCAGCCGTTCGAGCATGTGAGGCAGGCGTGTGCAGCGCTTGCACCAGACCTGGTGCAACTGCACGGCAGTGAGCAGGGCGCCTGTTGGGCGAACCTGGGGCTGCCGCTGATCCGCCGCGTTCAACCGGCGGCTTACCGGCCAGGGCTGTGCAGCACCGAACTGCCATTGCTCGACCCAGGCGCGGGAGATGGAGTAGCCCACCGTTGGCCGCCGGGAGACTACCGCGCCGCGATGATCGCCGGTGGCCTCCAGGTGGGAAATGTCGCAGCCATGGTACGGGCCCTGTCACCTGCCGGCGTGGATGTCTCTTCAGGGGTAGAGACGTCAGCGGGGTGCAAGTCAGCCCAGGCCATAGAAACATTCTGCACCAATGCCCGGCTGGCCTTTTCCCACAACGCGCGAAATGCGCAGCAAGCCAGCCTGATGGACGCACGCCTGGGTGCCGCTGCCATGCAATCCGGCCTCTGGCCCAATTGATGAGTACTGACCATGCCGCAGAATGTACGAGACCTGGTGTTGAGATATAGCCAGGGAGAGTCTTTGCCAGCCGCGCAGTTGCAAGGTGCGTTTGGTGCATTGATGCAAGGGCAACTGCCCGATTCGCTGATCGCCGCCCTGTTGACCGCCTTGCAGGTAAGGGGCTTTCAGGCTCACGAGATCGAAACGGTCGCGCGGGTAGTGCGTGACCATCTGATTCCGGTACAGCATGCATGCAAGGGGCCTTTGATAGACCTTTGCGGTACGGGCGGCGATACCCGTTCCACCTTCAATGTCTCGACTACCAGCAGCTTTGTCGTAGCTGCCGCTGGCGTGCGGGTTGCCAAGCACGGCAATCGCAGTGTGAGTTCCACCTGCGGCAGTGCCGATGTCATGGAGGCACTGGGGCTGGACCTTGACCTTGCTCCTACGCAAATTGCCAGGTGCCTTGAAGAGATCGGTATCGGTTTCATGTTCTCGCCTGTTCATCGCCCGGCATTGCCTGAATTGACCCGTGTGCGCAGCGAACTAGCCATACGCACGATCTTCAATGTTGTCGGCCCGCTGACCAACCCTGCGCACGTTGACCGCCAGTTGCTCGGGGTGTTCAGCGCTGAACTGGTGCCGATCATGGCCCAGGTACTCGATGCGCTGGGCAGCGAGCGGGCAATGGTGGTCCACGGTCTGGATGGCCTGGACGAGATTTCGCTGTCTGGCGCCACCGTGGTTGCCGAACTCAAAGACGGCTGCATCAGCGAATACTCCCTGCACCCGTCCGACTTCGGGCTGGTCCCGCAAGCGCTGGACGCCTTGAAGGTGAAAAGCGTCGCGCAAGCCCGGCAGATGTTCCTGGACGTGCTGGAAGGGCAACCGGGAGCGCCCCGCGACATTGTCCTGCTCAACAGTGCTGCTGCGCTCTATCTGTGCGGCAAGGTCGCTAGTGTGACCGAAGGCGTGACGATGGCGGCGCGTGCGGTGGATAGCGGGCAGGCCATGCATACCTACGAATCGTTGTTGTCATTTACCCACGGACTGCGCAACTGAAGGCAAGGCACGGGATATAAGGAGCTAAGGATGGACACGACTTTGGGCACCGTAGCGGTAGTTGGGTTGGGTTACGTCGGGCTGCCGCTGGCAGTCGAGTTTGGCAAGCATCTGCCCACCATCGGGTTCGATATCTGCCGACGCAGCATCGAGCAGTACCGGGATGCAATCGACCCCGCCGGGGAGCTGACTGCCCAGCAGATGCAACAGGCCACTCACCTTGTGTACAGCGAAGACCCGGCGGCGCTGCGCGATGCCGACGTCATCGTTGTCGCGGTTCCGACGCCGGTCGACGCGGCCAACCAGCCCGACCTGTCTCCGCTGTTGAAAGCCAGCGAGACAGTGGCGACGCACATGAAACGTGGCGCCTTGATAATCTTCGAATCCACGGTCTACCCCGGTGCCACCGAAGAACGCTGTATCCCGGTATTACAAACGGTGTCCGGTCTGCGCTGGAAAGAAGACTTCAATGTCGGCTATTCACCTGAACGGATAAACCCCGGTGACCGCACGCATACCCTGTGCGAAGTGGTGAAGGTGGTATCGGCAGATACTCCGCAAAGCCTTGCCACTGTGGCCAAGCTGTATGAGCTGATTATTCGTCCCGGTGTGCATCGGGCACCTTCGATCAAGGTGGCCGAGGCCGCCAAAGTGATCGAGAATACCCAGCGCGATTTGAATATTGCGCTGATGAACGAGCTATCGGTAATATTTTCTGAACTCAAGATCGACACGTGCCAAGTGCTCGAGGCGGCCAACACCAAGTGGAACTTCCTGGACTTCAAGCCAGGCTTGGTGGGCGGGCACTGTATTGGTGTGGACCCGTATTACCTGACCTACAAGGCCGAGTCTCATGGCTATCACCCGCAGGTGATCCTGGCCGGGCGGCGCATCAACGATGGTATGGGTAAATGGATCGTCGAGAAAACCATAAAGCAGATGATCGCCGCCAACCGTGTCGTCAAGGGCGCAACCGTGAACGTGCTGGGTTTCACCTTCAAGGAAAACTGCGCCGATGTGCGCAACTCCAAGGTCAATGACATTGTTGTCGAACTGCGCGCCTATGGCGTCAACGTGCATGTGCACGATCCGTTGGCCGACCCGGCGACGGTTGTCAGGCAGTACGGCTTCGAGCTGTCCGCTTGGGAGCGGTTGCCTGCTGCCGATGCAATGATCGTCGCTGTGCCTCATCAGGCCTATCGCAGCAAAGCCATGGCCGCGATGCATGAAAAGCTGCTGCCCGGTGCTTGTGTGGTCGATGTCAAATCGGTGCTGAATCGCAACGAGTACGAGGCTCAGGGTTATCACTTCTGGCGGCTGTAGCCGAGCGGGCCTCCGGCGGCTGCAATAAGCCCGCTGGCGGCGGCGGTACCGACCGCCTGTTGCCGGCTGACCGAGCCGAGTTTGCGTTGGGCATTGAGCAAGTGAAAGTCGATGGTTCGCTCGGAGCAAGTAAGGATGTGGCTGATTTCCCAGCTGGTTTTGCCGGCACTGGCCCAGTACAGGCATTCCATCTCTTTGGGCGTCAAGTCCTGGCGCACCGATGTACCAGCGTGCAGTTGGTAGCGCAAGCCGGCCAGCAGGTAGGGCACCAGCATGAACAACTGGCTTATTGCCGGGTTGGAGAGGTCTGTTTGTTCTGCGGCTTGGCTGTCGTCGAATGCCACGCTCAAGGTCCCTCTGAACAGTTCGTAGCGCAGCGGTATGCTCACGCCGCTGCGTAGCCCGAACTGTTCACGCTGTTCCCAGAAATGCCGCGATCGGCCGCGTGCCCGTCGACGTTCGGCTGTCCAGAAAATCGGTATCAGTTCCCGACGGCAGTGCTTGAGTATAGGGTCTATTTCGATGAGCCCCTCGCTGCAGTAGTGCTCCAGCCATTGCTTGGGAAACGTCGTGATAACGCCGTGCAACGGGTTTGCGTCCAGTGGGCGGGCAGGACCCAGGCTGATCAAATAGCTGGCGAAACCCAGTTTGCGTAATACCTTTTTCAGTAGGCGCTCCCAGTCACAGTGATTGGTATCCTTGGCGAGGCTCATGAAAGTGGTCAATGATGAAGAAACCTCGGCCTGCCCGAGGGCAGAAACCGATGCGGTGTATTTGTCCATAAACATTTCGCTCCTGTTGATACCGCATTGGTCCGGCTCCCACATGGATATCGCCCAGTTACACGGCGTGTCCTGCGTCTGCGGGAATGCCATGGTTCGACAGGGCGGCATCGACCACTGCACGAACCATGGAACACCGTCTGGTTTTCCGGGGAATGGGGCAGGTCCGGCCCTCAGGCAAGAGGCACCAGAGCCTGGCCGTTTTGCAGGTCAGCCCAGGTACTGCCTGATGAAGCTTCGGAACAAGTCCAGGCCGTTTTCCGTGAGGATGCTTTCTGGGTGGTACTGAACGCCTTCGATTGGCAACGTGCGATGACGAACGCCCATGATGTAGCCATCGTCGGTGGACCTTGAGGTCACTTCCAGGCACTCGGGCAGGCCTTGCTCTTCGATCATGAGGGAGTGATAGCGTGTTGCCTTGATCGCACGACCATGGGTATGGGCGTACACCCCTTTGCCATCGTTTTCTATCTCGCTCACCTTACCGTGCATGACATGCGCAGCGCGGCAGACTTGGGCGCCGAACGCCAGCCCCAGGGCTTGGTGGCCGAGGCAGACGCCGAGTAGCGGCAGGCGCCCCTGAAAATGCTCGATCACTTCGATGTAGCCAACATCCGCAGGGTGCCCAGGGCCGGGGCCCAGTACACAGAAGTCCGGCGCGAAGGCCTCGATCCGCTGGATCAGGTCAGGCTGGTCATGGCGCTCGACGCGAGTTTCCAGCCCAAGCTGTTCAAGGTACTGGCTGATGATGAAGACAAAGCTGTCGTAAGCATCGATCAAAAAGACTTTCACAGTGCAATCTCCTTGCCGGTCACTGCGCGGTAAACGGAACCCATCTTGTAAAGCGTTTCCTTCCACTCCATTTCGGGCGTCGAGTCGGCTACCACGCCTGCGGATGCACGCAGGTGGTAGGTACCCTGGTCATGTACGGTTGAGCGAATGCACAGTGCCGTGTTGACACTGCCATCGAAGCCGATCAGGCCCAGGGCGCCTGCATAGATACCCCTACGGTTGCTTTCCATGGCTTCGATCAGTTCCATCGCCCTGACCTTGGGGGCGCCTGACATGGTCCCGGCCGGGAATGACGCCTTGATCACGTCGTAGGCATCCAGGCCAGGTCGCAGGAGCCCGCGTACATTCGAAACCATGTGGTACAGGTGCGAATATTCTTCCACCAGCATGAACTCATCGACTTCCAGCGACCCTGCCTGGCATACCCGGCCAATGTCGTTGCGGCACAAGTCGATGAGCATCAGGTGCTCCGCACGCTCTTTTTCCGAACGGGTAAGCTCCAGAACCAGCTCGGTCGGTTCGACACCGGGTTTCTTGCCCACCGTTCCGGCGATGGGGCGCATTTCAATCAGGTCGTCCTTGATCCTGACGAACAGTTCGGGGCTGGCGCCGATCAAGTCGATACCGCCGACATGTGCCAGGTACATGTAGGGAGACGGGTTGCGCGTGCGCAGGCTCTTGTAGACATCAAACGGTGTGACCTGCGAGCGAATGCGGATCTCATGGCCCAGTTGGATCTGATACACGTCCCCGGCACGGATATGCTCCATGGCCACTTCTACCCGCTGGTTGAACTGTTCAGGGGTGACTGTTCGGGTCTCTTCGAATACTTGCGGGTAATGGGGCTGCTCCTGCGAGCTGGCAGGTGCAGGGGCCTGCAGGAATGGATAAGCCCCCAAGCTGCGTGCAGGCCACAGCGGGTTGTTGTTGATCAGGGTTTCAACCGTGCCATTGCTATGGAAGTAGACCAGTGTCTGGTAAACCGATAAGGCTATGAGCGGATAGTCATGGGTCTGTTCGGCCAGATCTGGCAGGCGCTCGATGAGACGTACACTGTCGTACGAGAAATAGCCGAAATAGGCGAGGCTGTGGGCCGCGCCCGGGGAGGGCAGGAACAGGTTCTGGATGTAGCGAAGCAGATCCCAGGCGGCTTCGCGGTCCTGTAATTCGATCTGCAAATTCGGGCTGATATTCAGGCCGTGCTGGCGCAAGCAACCATACAGATGTTCGCAGAGTTCAGGCTGGCCGCGAAGGTAGGCGTGCCGTTCGTCGATACAGACTTCAAATAGTGGTTCCAGGCCAATGATGGTAGCGCGTCGGTCACGGCTAGGGCCGGAGAGCGACTCAAGAATGAACACCGATTCACGACCGAGTTGCGCAAGGGCATGCGCATAAATACCAAGTGCATCGGTAACACGACGTTCTCCATGCCGAAGAGTAGTCACGCGGAGCAAATTATTATTCACGGTTATTACCATTTTCAGGGTGCAGTGGTTCAGGCGTTTTCAATAGAAAACACCAAGGGATATAAAGTGCTAGGGCACTTTAAATGGGTTTGAAAGTTATGTTCCGGATACCAGGCGGCCGCTGTCGCTGCCACGCGTCGCGCAGCCTGTCAGGCACGTGGACGAATAGCCGGCAGGGCTAAAATGCGGTTGCCAGGGTTCGGAAGAAAAAGATCAGAGGGCGGCTGTCAGACAGCAGGCACTGGTCTTCGCTGTATTAGCGACGCCAGGTATTGCTTTTGAAAATGGCCAGGACGGCGCGAGAGCAGCTAATTGGGTAGCTGTGGGAGGAGCGGATAGCAGAAAGGTGATAGTACATGTTTAGACATCCCAGTCTTGGCTAAGCACTGCGGTAGAAGACCACAGTGCGTTGAAACTACCAGCGTGTTTGTACAGTGTCAACTGTTGCCTCATGAATCATCAGGCAGGCCGAAACTATCGAGCCGAAATAATTGGCGCAATAAATAATTCCAGGTCGCGTATGGCACGGTGCCATACCAAGATTCGAACGTGCGCGCAACTGTGGAATAGCGCAGCTGGGTAACTGCAAGTTCAACCACTAAGGTACCGGTCGCTGAGTTGCAGTCCCCCTCAACCGGAGCGCCTGAGATGAAAGAACAGCTGGACACCTTCAAGAAACGCTACGACCCGATTCACCACGCCTACTGGACCGACACCCTGACCGATGCCGCCTTGGCCGAATGGCATCAGCAACAGCTGCGTGAGGTAGTCGATCACGTCAAGCGTAACTCATCTTTTTACGCCCGGCACCTTGCCCAGGTCGATGCTTGCAACCTGTCTTTGGACGAGTTGACGACCTTGCCTTTCACTACCAAGGATGACTTGCGCGAAGCGGGCTTCGATATCCTCTCGGGGCCACTTGAAGATGCGATCTTCTATTACGAAACCACCGGCACCACCGGCCCGGCGACACCATGTCCGCGGGATCGGAAAGAAAGCCATGCCAGCAACCGTCAATTGGCCATGGCCTATCAGGCCGTGGTGGAAAAGCACTTTCCGGGTGAGAAAACTGTGGTTGGCATCATGGGGCCGACCGAAGTCCACTCCTTTGGCGATACCTTGGGCGATGTCTGCACCCAACTCGACCTGTGTAACGCCAAGCTCTGGCCACACTCGCCGGTAATCGGCTGGCCCAAGGCATTGCAGTTGTTGAAGGATCTGCGCATCGGTGTGCTCGCTTCGGCGCCTGGCCTGTTGTTGGCCATGGCCAAGGAGGCCGAGCGACAAGGGTTGAACCCGCGTGAAGACTTCAGCCTGCGCGCTTTCATGATGAGCGGCGAACTGTGCACACCGGCGCTGAAGAACAACCTTTTCAGCCTGTGGGGAGCAGAAGCCTACAACAGCCTGTACGGCTCGCAAGAAGCGATGATCATAGCGGCTTGCAACGCCAATGATCAGTTGGTGCCGCATCGTCTGAACTACCTCATCGAGGTGCTGGACCCGGTCTCCGGCCAGAGTCAGGGTGCGACCGGGGAGGGAGAACTGTGCGTGACCATGCTGATACCCGGCAGCAAACCGCTCATCCGTTACCGCACCGGTGACCTGGTATCGATCCAGTCGCGCCCGGGCTTTGCACAGTCCATGCGCCAGGTCATCAAGGTGGTCGGGCGCGTCAAGGATGCAGTGCAACTGAATGACCGCGCGTTTTCCGCTGCGCAGATTGAGCAGGCCCTGCTCGAAGGGGTCGAGCAGTGCCTCGGCTACCAGGTCGTCCTCAGCCGTGCCAATGATCGCGATACCGTCATTGCCAAACTGGAAATGTCGCGTTTCTTCGAAGGCGATCGGGGGCGCTTGGTACTGCTTGTCAAAGAGCGGCTGCGCGAGCGCCTGGGGGTCGAAGCCACAGTCATGGTCGTCGATGACCTGGCCGAGCATGTGAACCTGGGCAGCTGGTTCAGCTGGAAAGAGGCCCGCATTGTTGATCAACGCAAAGGTCGGTGAGTGCAGCCATGGGCCTGTCCGTACGTGTGATCGATTCCGCCAGCGAGTTGTTCGAAGCCGTCAGGCAGCTTCGGGCGCGCTATCTGGGGGAAAACCCTGCGCAAGAAGACGATTACGAGCGGCGCGAAGCGCTGCGCGACGCACTTTCCTACCACCTGGTGTATCTGGATGACGGCCATGTGGTCGGTACGCTGCGGGCCACCCCGTTGGGCCATGGCCTGAGTTTTGCCGAGCGGGCGGTTGATGTGCGTGCGCATTTCCCGATGCCCACTGACGCCTTCGACGCTAATCGCCTGGTGCTGGACGAGCGTTACCGCGGCGGCCGGCACCTGCGCATTTTCTTGCTGCAAGCGGCGATCTGGCTGAAGGCCAACACTCACTTGCGATTCATTTCGGCGCTATGCCGTGGCCAGTTGGCTGCGCTGTATGTCGGGCTCGGCGGGCGAGTGCTCGTGAATGACGTCACCTGGGCCACGGAGCAGGCCGAGCGCCGCTACAGCCTGGTTTACCTGGAACTCGAACATGTTTACCACACCGTCAAAGGAGTCAATTGAAATGCAGGCATTCTTCAAGGAACTCGACGCCATCGTCGAAGCGGGCTGGGCCCAGATCAAGCAAGGTGATTACTGGAAGTTCAGCCTGGCCAATGCCACGCCGCCAGCGCTTTACCAGCAGGTGATGCTGCAGGTGTTCCACTACACCCGCTACAACTCGGTAAACCAGGCCGCCTGTGCATTCAGCGCCGACCCGGAGCAAACCACCTTACTTCGTTTCGTCTACAAGCATGCGCTGGAGGAGCTGGGCCATGAGCGCATGGTGCTGCGTGATCTAGAGGCTGTCGGGCTGTTGCCACAGCAGATGCCGGCGCCGCTGGCACCCACCCAGGCACTGATCGCATTTCTCAACGACGTGGCGATCCGCAAGGGCCCGATCGCCCGACTGGGCTACAGCTACTGGGCCGAGGACGTCTATGAGCATATCCAGCCGGTGCTTGAACGCTTCCGCAACGACTTGAAGCTCAAGGACGAGCAGATGACCTTCTTTGTCGCGCATTCGACCATCGACGAGAAGCACTCCGAGGAAGTTCGCGTGGCCATGGAGCGTGCGGTGAAGACCGAGGAAGACCGCCGCCAGATCAAGGAGGTTGCCCGTGTCACCTTGTGGCTGACCGGGCAACTGCTGGAGGAGGCCCTGCGTGCCTATCTGGCGGGCGAGGACAACATGAGAGAGGCTTCCTGAGTGATGAAACTGGCCGTCATAGTCGGGTCAAGCCGGCCTTGTGGTGTCAGTGCACGGGTGGTGGCGCTTGTGCGCCGCCATTTGGGCGAGGAGGCTAAGGTCGATGAAATCTGGCTGAAGGATTATCGCATCGACTACTGCGATGCGGATAACGCCTGTTCCATAGAGGACTGCGCCGTACCCGATGATGTCGGGCAACTGGTGGCGCGACTAGACAGTGCGGACGCATTGCTGTACGTGCCGGTCATGCATGCCTATGGGCTCAACAGCCGCTTTCAGGCCTTTCTCGAGCGGGTGGGGTATGGCTTCATGCGGCCCCGTGAGCGCCCCTTGCGGGACAAGCTTGCCGCCATTGCGGTGGTCGGGCGCCGCTATGGTCATACGGCAGTGTTTTCGCAGGTCGTGCTCAACGTACTGCTGAACAAGATGATCCTGGTCGGTTCGGGGTTCCCGCCATGCTTCCAGACCCAACTCGCACATGACCCTGAAGCCGAACAGGCGCTCTGCGAAACCCTTGACCGGCTTACTGAACACTACCGCAGGCTCAACTCCGCCTGGCGCCCGCAAGGCAGGGTGCCAGGCGTGGTACGCCCGATACAATTCTTGAAGGGATGATCGTCATGTCATTGAAAGACTCCATGCTCGCCTTGCTGGTCGCCTTCCTCTGGGGAGCGCAAGTCACTGCGGTCAAGATCGGCGGTGCCGAGTTGCCGCCGATCCTCATGCTCGCCATGCGTTACGCCATCATGGCCCTGTTTCTATTTCCATTTCTGCGACGTTGCAAGCGTGCGCAAATGGTGCCGATGACGGTGATTGCCACAGTGACGGGCACGTTGCACTTTGGCCTGCTTTACTGCGGTATTGCTCGCGTCGATGCTTCGACTTCAGCGATCATCTATCAGTTGGCCACGCCATTCACCTTGATCCTGGCCTGCGTCCTGCTTGGTGAGGCCCTGAAACTCAAAGTGGTGGCCGGTATTGCCTTGGCATTCTGCGGGGTGCTGGTGCTGCTCGCCAGCGATGCCACTACGGCCTCGCTGACCGGCATGTTGCTGGTGGCGTTGGCGGCATTGGCTTTTGCCACTGGTTCGGTTTTGACCAAGCGCATGGGGCCGCTGGACCCGCTGGGACTCAGTGCCTGGACGGCTGTGGTCGCGGCGCCCCAGTTACTGGTCTGGTCACTGGTCCAGGAAGGGGGGCAGTGGTCGGCGGTGGCCAATGCGAGCACCGAGGCCTGGTTGGCCATGATCTACACAGCGCTCAGTGGTGGCTTGCTGGGGTTCGGCCTGTGGTTCTGGTTGCTGGGTCGCAACAGCATGCAACAGTTGACTCCGTACCTGCTGCTGGTACCAGTGTTTGCCATCGCCGTAAGCCAGGCACTGCTTGCCGAGGGCCTGGGGCCACGCCTGTTGCTCGGGGCCGTGTTGACGTTGCTGGGTGTTGCGCTCTGCCAGGTGCGCCTGCCAACCCGTAATATCCTGGCGGTCGCAGGCAGCGCGGAGCGGGAGGCGGTCGATGAACGTCGTTGATCATTTGTTGCTCGCTGGCCTGCGCAACCTCAATCGCTGGCGCTTTGCCCTGAAACTAAGGCGCCACGGCCGCCTGGCCTATCTGGAGAGTGCTCGGCAAGAAGGCCCGAGCCTGGTGTTTCTGCATGGCCTGGGGGCTAGTAAGGATCAATGGGGGCCAGCGGTGTACCAGCTCGCCCGCAAGCACCATTGCCTGTTCATCGACCTGCCAGGGCATGGCCAGTCCACGTGCACAGCCCTGCAGGGGCTGGGGCCGCAGGCAATGCTGGCCGAGGTTGAAAGCTTGCTTGATCGGCTGTCGGCACGCCCTGTTGTCTTGATTGGAAGTTCGTTGGGCGGTTGCCTGGCAGCGCTTTATGCTGCCATGAAGCCGGAACGGGTCGAGCGTCTGGTACTCCTGGCACCGGCCGGGCTGGGTGAGGCAGCATTGGGACCGGTGTTCCAGGCCAGTCTGCGGGACGGCCAGGACGGTAGCTTTGGCTATCGAACGGTCGAAGAGATGCAGCGCTTCTGGCGCTTGTTGTTCGTACGACCGCCCCAGGTTGCCGGCCGGCTTGCCTGTGCACTGGCCGCCAGCGGCCGTGCCCGCTACGCGACCTTGCAGAAGGTGGTAGCCGATACCCGGCACGAAGGGCTGGACGTGCTGGTCGGACAGTTACCGAGCATCGCTTGCAGGACACTGGTTATCTGGGGCCGCGACGATCAGGTGTTTTCCATCGCCGTGCTTGCGCCGCTGTTACGTGCCTTACCCAACGCCAGCAGCCATGTGATCGAGGGCACCGGACATGTGCCGTACCTGGAGCGTGGCGGCGAGGTGGTAGCAGCCATCACGCGCTTCATGGGCGGGCCCTGCGCGCTGGAGGCAGGCCGATGCTCGAAGTGATTGTGGGTAATCGCGGGCAGATGTGCCCCTCAGTGTTTTCGGCGTTGACACGATACCGCTATGAGGTGTTCGTCGAACAGATGGGGTGGGCCTTGCCCTGTGCCAAAGGGGAGGAAGTGGACCAGTTTGATCGGCCAGACACTGTCTACGTGCTTGCACGGGATGCCAGTAGGGAAATTGTGGGATGCGCACGGTTGATACCAACCGATCGCCCGTTTTTGCTGGGTGAAGTTTTCCCCTACTTGATGGGTGACACGCCTCTGCCATCCTCCAGGCGGGTTTGGGAGTTGTCGCGTTTTTCCAGTCGGCGCTTGTTGCCCCGTCGCGTGAAGTCGGTCCAGGTTTGGCATGAGACCACATCGTTCGTACGCAGCGTAATGGGTGTGGCAAGCGCGCTGGGGGCCAAGCGCCTGATCGCGTTCAGTGCGCCCGGCAATGAACGCTTGCTCAAGCGTATGGGGGTCAGCACGCAAAGAATTGCGCAGCCTCAGCTGGTACAGGATCTGCCGGTGGTGCCATTCTGGATCGACATCGACCGGCATTCGCCTACCAGGGCTTGACGGCAGCGATATAACCATTGTGGAAGACACGGTGTACTCCATCATCCCAGGCATAGGTAGATCACCCGTGGGTTCACCATCAATGGTAACAATGTCCGCTTCGCTCGGTGGTAGACAAACCTGCTCTCCCGGTCTGCCCTGAACTTTCGTAGGTCGCGGCGCATCAAGCCGTCGACCGCGCCGGTGATCACAGCAAGGAGGAACAGTGGGGTGGGTGAACAACTCGTTCACTCGGCTACGCAACCTGAGTCGCTCAACGTCTGGTGTTCGCCGCCTGAGACGATGTGCGTAGTAGCCCGAACGGGCGACCTCAAATGCCTTGCACAAGCAGTCAACAGGCTCATGGACGCTTAGCTGATTGATCAGCGCGTACGCTCGAGATCTTCCGACATCAAGAGCGCGGTAGCCTTCCTAAGAAACACCGTAAGCGTCCATCGTAAGGAGACGACCCTACATGAAGGATATGCCCAGCATCCCACTGATTATCCTCGATGTTCAGGATGCTATCGATCAGCCTATTTGGAATGGTAAAAGCCACCCTGGCTATTTGTCCGTAATCCAACGCCTTCTGCGGCACTGGCGATCAAATGGCTGGCCTGTCCTTCATGTGAAGCATGATGAAGAGAATCCCACCTCCACACGTGTGTAGACGTTAGCTACACGTGCTGGTACCGTCGCTGTGTGGAGACCGCTCCGCAGCTATGGAGAAATCGTCATGTCGGCTCAAATCAAAGAGCGTGAAAAGCCCGTACCGATCAACATGCGAGTGGATACCAGGAAACGCAGCCTGATCGACGCGGCTGTAGAGCTACTGGGAACGGACAGAACCAGCTTCATCCTGGATGCCGCCTGCCGCCGAGCAGAAGAGGTGATCATGGACCGCCAGCTGTTTCTTCTCAGCGACGAAGCCTTCGACCGCTTCGAGCAGGCACTGGAGCACAACGCGTTGAAGGATAACAAGTGCCTACAGAAACTCATGTCCAAACCCGCTCCGTGGAGCTGAGCAAGCCCGTCAAGCTGAGTGAAGTTCATGACTTTACTGGTTTTGACTGTGGTGAACGCTCTATTAACGAGTACCTGCACAAGCAGGCAAGGAAGGCCCAGCAAGAAAAGCTGGCTGTGGTGTATGTGACGTGCTTCAAGGGTACCTGCCAGGTGGCAGGGTTCTACACCTTGTCCAGCGGCTCGATTGCGCGGCAGTCTGTGTTGCCCCGGAGACTGCAGCGCAATACGCCGACTTCACACCCGGCTACCATTTTTGGTCGGATGGGGGTGACCCTTGTGGCTCAAGGCTACGGGTTTGCCGAAGGATTGCTGCAGGATGCGATTATTCGGGTCATGGCGTCTACGGAGGTGGTGGCTTCTTCGGCGATTCTGGTTCATCCGCTTGACGAAGCGCTTGCCGATTTCTACGCCCGTGGGGCCGGTTTTGTTCGCTGTCCCGATTTATCGCCGCTGACAATGATGTTGTCCTTGCGCTAGGGCGCAGCAAGCGGGCAGGCCAAGGCGCACGACTTCGGCACTGCCTAGCGACCCGCCGCCGATACCCAGTCGTCCGACGTCAGCAGCGCTGGCTAGATAGACCCTGTCCCCGGCGTGGTGGCGCCGGGGCTTCGTGAGGTGCCAGGCAATTCCCTAGAAGCTGTACTTCACATTGACCATCAGGTTACGCGGCGCCCCCCAGAAAACCGTACCGTAGTTGCCAATGCCACTGTAGTAGTGCTTGTCGAACAGGTTATTGACGTTGAGGGTTGCCTTCAGATTGCGGGTAAAGTCATAGCCACCCACCAACCCCACCAGCGCGTAGGACTTCTGTTCAAACTTGGCAGTCGGGTCGTCGATCGCGTACCAGTCCTCATCGCTTGGCTTGAAGAAGGTCGCACTCTGCCAATACGCATTGCCGCCCACGGTGAACTTGTGCCAATCGCCCTGCAGGCGGTAGTTGGTCGCCAGCTTGAGCAGATGCTGCGGTTGGTTGGTTGCCACGCGCTGGTCATCAGCATCGTGGGATTCGGCGAAGGTGTAACCCGCCATCACTTGCAGGTCCTTCATCAGTTCGCCGTTTACTTCCAGCTCGACGCCGCGGGTGGTGACGCCTTGCGCCGCCCGGTAGGCGCTGCCGCCACTTGGCGTGGTGCCGCCGGTGAGCACAGCGAAGTTGTCCTGCTTCAGCTCGAACAGGGCCACGCTGGCATTCAGGCGGTTTTCGAAGTAGGCGCCTTTGATACCGATTTCATAGCTTGCACCGGTAAGTGGGTCGATAGGCTTGCCGTCCGCGCCGAGGCTATACGCCTGCGGTTTGAATACGTCGGTGTAGCTGGCATACACGGTGTGGTACCGGTCCAGGTCGTAGGTGACGCCAGCGTAAGGCACGATTTCGCTGGAGTTGGTGGCGCTGGCCGGGAGGCGGCGACCGATGGCGTTGATCGTGTCGATGTCCCATTTGTAGTCGACGATCCGTGCCCCCAGGATGACGGCCAGCGCGTCGGTAGGTTTCAGGATGGTTGCCGCAAAGCCCACCTTCTGCCGCGCCTCGATATCGAAGGTGGACCACCATTCGAAGTTGGTCGGGGTATCGCCGTAGCCGTCCCACTGGAATACATCGTCGATGACGCCATTGGTCACGCCATCATCACGCTTGGAGGTGGATTTGGTGTGGGCGATGCTGTAGCCGAACACGGCTTCATGCACGCGCCCACCCAGCGAGAACGGGCCGCGAGCATACAGGTCCAGGCCTTTTTCCTTGCTGGTGGTGTTGAATTTGCTCGCGGTGCCGTTGTTGTTCACGGCGCCGGTTTCGGGGTCGATGTTGCCGCCGACAAAGCCATGAGAAATGCTGCCGTCTGCCTGAATGGCCTCGCTGCTGATGCCCGAGATCAGCTCGCGCGAGCGGTAATCACGGCTGCTGAGTACGCCTTTGAGTACCCAGTCGTTATCGAAGGTGTGGGCAAGTTCTGCAAAGGCGCGCTGGGTTTCCTGATTGCGCCAGGTCCAGCGGTCGGCGGCGTTGGTGTCACGGTCGAACTTGACGGTACGGCCATCGAGAAAGAACGCGGGCAGTGCGCCGGTGGTGCTGCCGTTGTCGTAGTTTTTCTGCACGTCGTAGCCAAGCGTGAACAAGGTGTTCTCGCTGAGGTCGGCCTCCAGCACGCCATACATGGTGTTCTGCTCGCCGGTCAGGTACTCGACGTAACTGTGTTGGGATTGGGTGCCAGCCACCATGCGGCCACGGATATTACCGCTGTCGGTCAATGGGCCGGCAAGATCGAAGTCGGCCTGGTATTTGTCCCAGGACCCGGCGCCTGCGCCGATACGGCCCTGCAGTTCGGCAGTGGGGCGCTTGCGCACCAGGTTGATGACCCCAGAGGGGTTGCCGGCGCCGTTGACCAGGCCGGTTGCGCCCTTCAGTACTTCGACCCGGTCATAGACCAGGCTGTTGCCGATGCTGTAGTTGTCGCGCAATGAGCCGCCGTCGGAGGACAGGCTGGGCACACCATCGAACTGGTAGTTATCCAGCTTGAAACCGCGCGAGTAGAAGGTAAAGGCTTCGGAGCTTTCCTGGTTGACCGTGACACCGGGCGTTTGCTTCAGGACTTCGGACACACTTTGCAGGTTCTGGTCGTCCATCTGCTGGCGGGTGACCACGCTGATCGACTGCGGGGTTTTGCGCAGGCTCAGGTTCAGCCGCGTGGCGGCGGCGGTTTCGCCGGTGGTGTAGGAGCCGCTTCCCTCGGTGGTCAGGCCCAAACCTTCTCCCGTGATGCTGGTTGCGCCCAGCTGCAGTGCCGAGCCAGCATCAACCTGGCTCACCAGCACATAGTCGTTGCCCACACGCTGGGCCTGCAACCCACTACCGGCCAGAAGTTGGGCAAACCCCTGTTCGATATTGAAGCGGCCGTGCAGCCCGCTGCTCTGCCGACCCTGGGTCAGCGCCGCATCGAACGACAGCAGCACCCCGGCCTCGCGGGCGAAGCGGTTCAAGGTCGTCATCAACGGCCCTGGGGCGATGTCGTAGACGCGGCTGGCCTGTTCGGCGTGGGCCTGGGCGCCCGGCGACAGCAGCGGGGCGAGTAGCCCGGCATGCAGTGCGATGGCGCTGCCAAGCAGCAGGGACGTGAGGTGTTTTTGGCGTGGGTGTGGGCAGCTTGTTGTTCTAGGCATGACAGCTCCTTCAAATGCCTGTTTGGGCGGTTTGCAGGAGAGCTCGAACGAGAGAGGCCAATCCGACAATGCGGCTGAGAAATATTTTCACCTGACGCTGTTACGTGGCAGGCATCAGCCTGACCCAGTAGCGCGTCCAGGTGCTGATCTTCAGCTGCAGCGCCTCGGCGATCGCTACCAGGGCGCGGTCGGTGTCGTCCAGTGGATACACCCCAGCCAGACGCAGCCCGGCCACATCGTCACTGCAACTCAGCACGCCGGGGCGGTAGCGCTGCAGTTCGGCCAAGGCGCGGCGCAGCGGCCAGCCGTCGAGCACCAGCTGACCATCACGCCACGCCGTGCGAGCCAGGTCGGCTGGGCGTGGCTCGGGCAGCGGGCCGTTGTCGAAGGCCAGGGCCATCCCTGCGTCAACCCGCACCTCGCGGGCGCTCGCAGCGTTGCGCACCGCAACGGCGTGTTCGATAACGGACAGCTCGGTGCAGTCGGCATGCAGGCGTACGGTGAAATCAGTGCCCAGGGCGCGCATGTCGCCATGCACCGTGCGCACACGCAGCGGGCGAGAGTCAGCGGCGGTGTGTACGGCGATTTCGCCTTCGATCAGGACGATCAGGCGCTGCTCTGCACTGTAGCGGATATCCACCACAGAGGCTGTATTGAGCGTCAGCCGCGTGCCGTCCTGCAGGGTCAGGCTGCGGCGTTCGCCGGTCGCAGTACTCACATCGGCCAACCAGATGGGGGCGTTGCGGTACCCGGTCCAGGCTACCCCGGCCAGCCCCACCCCGAGCACCAGCGTCTTGAGCACCGTACGCCGTCCCGTCCCGATCTGGCCTGCGGCAAGGGTGTGCCGTGCCAGCGGGCCATGCACGCCGGCAAGGCCTGCCTGCAACTGCTCCAGCCGCCCCCAGGCCCAACCGTGCAAGGGTGACTGCTCGAGCCAGGCTTGCCACTGTGCCCGGGCTTGCGCGCAGTCAGGTGCTGCCAGAAATCGCGCATGCCAGTGTGCCGCTTCGCGCAGGGCCTGGCGCTGGTCGGAGGGGCTCACAGTTGTGCATCGAAAGCGAACAGCAGGCAACGTTCGGTGGCCTTGGCCATGTACTTCGTCACCGAACTGACCGACACACCCAGGCGCTGTGCGACCTCTGGGTAGGTCAGGCCATCGAGTTGCACATACAGGAAGGTATCGCGCACTTTCTGGCCCAGCCCGTCGAGCATGGCGTTCAACTGCATCAGGGTTTCCAGCATCAGCAGGCGTTGCTCGGGCGAGCACTCTTCGAGTAATGGCTGGCTGCCGAGGAACTCCAGGTAGGCTTGCTCAAGGTTGCGTCGGCGCAGTTGGTCGATCATCACCCGCCGCGCCACGGTGGCCAGAAAGCTGCGAGGCTCTGCCAACGGCTGGCGTAGCGCGCTGCTGATCAGGCGCAAGAAAGTGTCCTGGGTAATATCGGCCGCCCGGTCTGCATTACCCAGGCGCCTACGAATCCAGCCTTGCAGCCATTGGCTGTGGTCGCGGTACAGGGCGTGCATCTCATCATGCCGGGCTGATGCGGGCGGCTGCGGGTAGGGCACCTGGATCTTCCTGATTATAAAGTGCGGATAAGAATTGATCGCAATTATAGGGCTATCAGGATGCTTTGCAATGTCAGTGATTTTGAGGAACTGAGCTGCAGGGGGCGTACCAAGGGGCAGCAGAATCGACGTGCAGATGTTGCTGCTTCTTGGGCAGGAACGGTGTATCAAGCGTGCCCAGTGCTATCGAAACCCAGTCGGCAAACTCACCTTCGGAGCGTGACCAGAACAAGGTCGAGCCGCACTCTACGCAAAATTCCCGCACCACCGTCGGCGAAGACGCATAGGTCTTGATACTGGTGGCGCCACGAAGGATGCGCAGCATGCTACGCGGAACGCTGCCGTATGAAGCGAATGCTGCCCCGTGCCCTTTGCGGCACTGGCTGCAATGGCAGTGGCTCACAGCTTTTGGCGTGGTAAGCAGCAGGTAACTGACCGCTGCGCACAAGCAGCTTCCTTGGTATGACTCTTTCACTGGCGCTTCCGTGCAGGTGGAAAACGCCAGCGTAACCGCCCCGGCGTGATCAGTCGACCGTGGCACGCCTGCTTCGCTGTCAGCACGGTATTGATAACGAGCATGCAAAATTATTGTTGAGCCGGTGCATCCAGAACGGCACCCGATGGGTAGTTCTTATCAGGCAGTCGGTGATTGCCTGACCCATGACCCCCACGGAGTTCGCCCCATGATCATCAAGCCCGCTTTCTCCCTGCTCGCCGCCTGTCTTTTACTCGCGTCTGCACCCGCCCATGCCCAGTCGGGCGTCCCGGAGGCGGTCAAGGTTCCCGATGGCCACGCCATCATGCTGGAAACCGTCGGTGTCGGTGAGATCACCTACGAATGCCGCGACAAGGCCAATGCGCCAGGCCAGACAGAGTGGTTTTTCGTCGGCCCCAAGGCGGTGCTCAACGACCGCAGCGGCAAGCCTGTGGGTGACTATTTTGGTCCTCCGGCCACCTGGCAGGCCAAGGACGGTTCGAAAGTGACCGGCACCCAGCTTGCCGTCGCCCCGGCGGCCAAAGGCGATATCCCGTATCAACTGGTCAAGGCCAACCCTGCCGAGGGCAAGGGCGCAATGCAGGGGGTCAGCTACATCCAGCGCCTGGCGACGCGCGGTGGGGTAGCGCCTTCCATGGACTGCACGGCACAGAGCAAAGGGGCGCAGCAGACAGTCAAGTACCAGGCGGATTACGTGTTCTGGTCAGCCAAGTGAGGAGGGCTTGAGCAGCACACCAGCGATTGATCATCTACGCTGCTGGACGTGCCCCAGGCCGGTAAGCCAGGGCACCGTCCAGGTTTCATGATGAAGGAACGCCCCATTTTGAATTCGCCCGTTGTTCCATTTGATTTCGAGGGCTGTCTTGCCGCTTGCGCCCAAGGAGACCGCCACGCCTTGCAGGCGCTCTATGAACATGAGGGGGCACGTTTGCTGGGCGTCGCACGGCGCATCGCGCGCGACCAGGCGAGCGCGGAGGACATCGTTCACGATGCCTTTGTGCGTATCTGGACACGTGCTGCCAGCTATGACCCAGCGCGCGGTTCAGCACGGGGCTGGGTGTACAGCATCACCCGTCACCTGGCGCTGAACTTCGTGCGTGACAGCCGCTGGGAAGCCGAGCTGGACGAGCCTGGCATGGGCGCGGCTGTCACACTGGCCCCGGAGCTGGACGACCTGCAACTGTGGTCAGGCTCGGCGAAAATCTATCGCTGCCTTGAGCAACTGCAACCCGCTCCCCAGCGTTGCATCCTGCATGCGTATGTGGACGGTTGCAGCAATGCCGAAATCGCAACCCTGCTGGGTGCGCCGTTGGGCACTGTTAAGGCATGGATCAAGCGAAGCCTGAAGGCCCTGCGGGAGTGCATGACATGAAGCGTACCCCAGGTGATGACAGCGCCGATGACCTGGACGACCTGGCAGCCGAGTATGTGCTGGGTACCTTGAGTGGCGAGCAGCGTGCTGCCATGCAGGACCGTTTGAAAACGGAGCCGGCCGTACGAGCCGCGGTTGATGCCTGGGAGGCGCGACTGCTCGAACTGACCACGCAGGTTGAACCCATCACCCCAAGCCACCGCTTGTGGGGCCGGATCGAGCGCAGCCTTGCAGAGGCTTACCCGCCCAGGCATCCACGCGCTGGCTGGTGGCAGCGGCTTGGACTCTGGCAGGGCTTGAGCGCTGCGGGGCTTGCAGCGAGCTTGCTTCTGGCCTTTGCGCTGTTGACCAAGGCGCCGCCTGTGACCACCTACATGGTGGTGCTCGTAGCGCCGTCGGGCCAGGCCCCGGGGTGGGTAGTGCAAGCCAACGATGCGAGCATGATCGAACTCATCCCGCTTGGCGTGGACGATGTGCCCGAAGGCATGACCTTGCAGTTCTGGACCAAGGGCGAGCAGTGGCGCGCACCTGTTTCGTTGGGCTTGGTCAAACCGGGCGAACAGTACCGCGTGCCGCTGACGCGCCTCCCTGCGCTTGAGCCCAATCAGTTGTTCGAGCTGACCCTTGAGAAAGCGGGGGGCTCTCCCACGGGGGCGCCAACGGGCCCGGTGAAGTTCATCGGCCGCGCAGTGAAAGTAATATGACGTAGGCGGGCCCCAGGCAATACTGATTTGCTTGGCCGACCGATGACTCCAGCTTTAAAGTCAACTCAGGGTCGATAGCATTTTTAGGGGGTGGGTTATGAGAATAGGTGAACTGGCGAAGATCAGCGGATTGGCGCCGTCACGCATCCGCTTCTACGAGGCCAGCGGCTTGATCAGATCTGTCGAGCGCAAAGCAAATGGCTACAGGGACTACGCGCCTGATACCCAGTGGGTTCTGCAGATCATCACCGGGGCGCAGGCGGCGGGTTTTTCATTGGAAGAAATCCGCCAACTGATGCCGATGAATGCCAGCGGCTGGCAGCACGATGAGTTGCTCAGCGGCCTCAAGCAGAAGGTTGAGGAAATCGGCGTTCTACAGCAACGGCTAGCCCAGAACAAAGCGCAACTTCTGCTCGTCATCGAGGGTATTGAGGGTAAACCTCAAGGTATGGCGTGTGCGGAAAATGCGCAAATGTTGATGAATCGTTTACGTGAAGAAGGGGTTGGCCAAGCTTCAGGCAAGCGTTCGGTGAGTCCTTCCTTGAGAAAAAACGCTCGCCAAGGTTCCGAGGCCTGACAGTCTGCCCCCCAAAAAAAAGGTCTTGACCTTAAAGTTCACTTTAATCTTATGGTGGCCTCATACCCAGTTGAGGACTGCTCCATGAATGTGTTCGACACCCTGATACTTCCCAACGGTTCGACCATCAAGAACCGAATCGCCAAAGCCGCCATGGAAGAGAACATGGCGGACGCCGATCAGGCGCCTTCCGAAGCACTGATGCGCCTCTATCAAGCATGGGCCGACGGTGGTGCCGGCCTGATCATCACCGGCAACGTGATGGTCGACGGCCGCGCCATGACCGGACCGGGCGGCGTGGTGTTGCAAGACGATCAGCACCTGAACAAGTTCAAGCGCTGGGCGCGTGTGGGGCGATCCGGCGGCGCGCAGTTCTGGTTGCAGATCAATCACCCAGGCCGGCAGATGCAGGCCAACCTTGGGCAAAAAACCTGGGCACCTTCAGCCGTGCCGCTGGAGCTTGGCAAGCTTTCCAAACGTTTTGTCACGCCGTATGCAATGACCCCTGGCGTGATCGAAGAGGTTATCCAGCGCTTTGCGAATACCGCACGCCTCGGCGAACGCGCAGGGTTCACCGGCGTGGAAATCCACGCTGCACATGGCTATTTACTGAGTCAGTTCCTGTCGCCGTTGACCAACCAGAGGACGGACGAGTGGGGCGGGGCTCTGGAAAACCGGGCACGCCTGTTGCTCGAAATCGTCAAGGCGGTCAGGGCTGTGGTTTCTGCGGATTTTGCGGTGGCGGTCAAGCTCAACTCTGCAGACTTCCAGCGCGGAGGATTCACCGCCGATGACGCAAAAAGGGTGGTTGGGTGGCTCAACGACCTGGGCGTGGATATGGTGGAGCTGTCGGGAGGCAGCTACGAAGTACCGGCCATGCAAGGTGACGCGCGCGATGGCCGGACCCTGGCTCGCGAAGCATATTTCGTCGAGTTTGCCCGTGATATCCAGACGGTCGCCAGGATGCCGGTGATGGTCACCGGCGGTATACGTCGCCGCCCGGTGGCCGAAAGCGTCGTGCAGCGGGGTGTGGACATGGTGGGCATCGGAACCGCGTTAGCCATCGACCCGCATTTGCCTCGTGACTGGCTGCAGGGCAAGGACAATGCCCCGCAGTTGCCGCCGATAACCTGGAAAAACAAAGCCCTTGCCGCCTTGGCGAACATGGCAGTAGTGAAGTATCAATTGCGCAAACTCAGTCGAGCCAAAAAGCCCGACCCCAGCGTTTCACCGTTACGCGCGCTGATCCTTCAACAACTCGCCATGGCCTTTCGCACTCGTCAGTATCGGAGATGGATAGAAAAGGCTTCGCGTAATGGCTTGGGAGACGCAGGGTGAGCATGCGATAGAACACTCCCCGATGGCCTCAAAATGCGACTGACCTACGATGCTCAGCCGTTGCAACCACCTTGCCGCGCTTGAGCACCATCAGCCGTGTCGGCAGGTCGAGAATGACATCGGCCACAGCCCGGCAATCGATCATCACCAGGTCGGCATCATTGCCCACCGCCAAACCGTGGCGTTTCAAGCCCAAGGCTTTGGCAGGGTTTGTCGTGAGCATCGCCAACACGGTGGCCTGATCATCCGCGCCGCCCAAGTGGCACGCGGGAATGGCCAGTTGCGCAATGTGCAGCAGGTCGCCAGTGCCATACGGCGTGAATGCGTTGCGTATGTTGTTAGTGGCCAGGCAAACCGTCACACCGCCGTCGCGCAGCGCACGCACCGGTGTCAGGGTGCGTCTTACATTGTGACTGTCACCCCGAGCCCCCAGGTGCAGGTCGGTGGCGGGCAGGCACATCACGCTGATGTCGGCCTCACGTAGCAACGCAATCACCTGTGCCTGTCGCGCTGGCGAGGCGGCGGCCAGGCTGGTCAGATGCCCAACGCAGACCCGTCCTTGGTAGCCTTCGGCAATGGTGCGACGTGCCACGTACTCGATGGTCATGTGCTCGGCGTCATCGGCGAAATCCTGGTGCAAGTCGATGTCTTTGCCGTAACGCTTGGCCAAATCAAAGACGAAATCAATGTGCTCCAGCGGCGACACGTCGTTGTAGGGAATGCCGCCCACCACATCGGCGCCCATCTCCATTGCCTGGGCCATCATGGCCTGCATGCCAGGCAGCTTGAGAATGCCTTCTTGCGGAAAGGCCACGACCTGGATGTCGATTGCCTCTCGGAACTGCTCGCGCAACTCCAGCACCACTTCGAGCCCGGTGAAGCCTTGGGCGGGGTCGAACTCGGCATGGGCACGTACATGCGTGGTACCGGCCTGAACCAGTGCACGCAGCACCTGGATCGAACGTTCGCGGATATCCTCACGGGTCAGTGTGGGCTTCAGTTCGGCGGTGACGGCGATCGCTTCCTTCAAGGTGCCGGAACGGTTGGCCTTGCGGTGCATCACGTTGGCTTTTTCCAGGTGCAGGTGGCCTTCGACAAACCCGGCAACAAGCACTTTGCCGTCGCCTTGGATTTCGTGCGCTGCGGTGGTGGCGATGTGTTGCGCGATCTCGGCGATTCTGCCTGCTTGCACGGCCACATCTACCAGTGGCTGGGTGTCGTCAATGCGTACATTGCGAAAGATAAGGTCCATCAACTTCAGTCCTCATATAGAGTGCTGCCGCGCTGCGAAGGCCGGGCTCAGTTATTCGAGCAACCATTGCCCATCACGCGGTACTCAAGCACATGCTCATTGCCTTGGGAGTCTTCGTACGTCATGCGAGCGGGTACCACCTCGCAGACATCAGGTACCTGGCTCATGGAAATGACGCGAGCGATATCGAGGTGCCGGGAGTAGCTGTATTGTTCAACCGGTGCCTGCTCGACCTGTTGCTCGACGTCGGTCGCCATCGCCACGTTGCACAGCCCGCCTAGTATCAATGCGAACAACGCTTTCAATTTTGATCACCTTCAGGTTGTGGCTCGGCCGCAACATTGCGGCCGAGCCCATGTGTTGCAGCCAGATCAGAACGGTTTGGTGGGCAGGTATTTGCCATCCAGGGTGATCACCGCGCGCGAGCCACCCTCGGGGTCTTCGACTTTCTGGATGTCCAGCTTGAAATTGATGGCACTGATGATGCCGTCGCCGAACTTTTCATGAACCAGCGCCTTCAAGGTGGTGCCGTACACCTGCAACATCTCGTAAAAGCGGTAGATGGTCGGGTCGGTCGGGACGCCATTTTGAATGCTGCCGCGCAGTGGCACGGTCTGCAGCATTGCGATGCCGTCCGCGTCGAGGCCGAGCTTGTCACCTACCACCTGGGCGGCGCTCGCCGGCAACGGGTGCTGGCCCAGCAGTGCTGCGGTGACGAACGCTTCGGACAAGCCGGTGCCTTCGGTGATCTGGGAGAACGACAGGTCTTTGCGGGCTTTGGCCAGAAGGATGACTTCGCTCAGGGCAAGGCGGGCGTTCTGGCTGATTTGCGATTGGATCATGTTGTTTCTCCTTGGTTGAAAGATGTTCAGGCAACACGCTTGGGTTGATGGGAAACGGCGTGTACTTCGGGGTTGTGGGCAAGGGATACGAATGTGCCGGTACTGCCATCGAAGGCTTCGATCAGCCCGCTTTCGATGTCGTAGATCCAGCCATGCAATGTCACGCGGCCTTCTTCCAGGGCCAGGCGCACCGAGGGGTGGGTCTGGATGTTGGCAAGCTGGGCGATCACGTTTTCGCGCACCATGGCCTCGACCTTGGCCTGCGGGCCGAAATGGTTGCGGGCTTCGTTTACCACTCGTGCGGAATCGGCGTAGCGCAGCCAGCCGGCCACTGCGGGCATGTGGTCCAGGCATTTGCAGGTGGCGATGGCCGTCATGGCACCGCAATCGGAATGGCCGCAGATGACGATGTCGGAAACCTGCAGGGCCGCCACAGCGTATTCCACCGAGGCCGATACGCCTCCAGGCTCGGGGCCGTAGGACGGCACGATGTTGCCTGCATTGCGGATGACGAACAGGTCTCCGGGTTCACGCTGGGTGACCAGCTCCGGCACCAGGCGGCTGTCGGAGCATGAAATGAACAGGGCACGTGGGCTTTGCTGGCTGGCCAGGTCCTTGAACAGTTTGACGCGCTCGGGGTAGGCCTCTTTCTGGAACTTCAGAAACCCGTCGATGATGTCTTTCATGGTTGACTCCTTGAATGACGCGATGTGTTGAAGCAAAGGTTACGCAGCCCTTTAAATAAGGTAAAAGTCTGATTTATGATCTGGTAGATCAGTTAATCTTATAGGTGCGTCCATGCTTGCCCGACACATCCAGTACTTCATCGCAGTGGCAAACCATCTCAGTTTCACCCGCGCCGCAGCGGCGCTGCATGTGTCTCAACCGGCCTTGTCGCAGCAGGTCCGGCAGCTGGAAGAGAGCCTCGGCACAACCTTGTTCGATCGCTCCGGCCGTACCACGCGGCTGACGGATGCCGGCGAGGTGTATCTGCGCTATGCCAAGCGGGCCGCGCAAGAACTGCAGGAGGCAAAACGAGCCATTGATGACCTCGGCGATCTGAGCCGCGGGTCACTTAGGGTGGGGGTAACGCCGACATTCACCAGCTATCTCGTGGGCCCGCTGGTTGAAGCGTTCCATGGCCGCTACCCGAACATCACGCTGGTGGTGCGAGAGATCGCCCAAGAGGCGATGGAAGAATTGTTGTTGGCCGACGAGGTTGATGTGGGCATAGCGTTCGACAACGGCCATCATCTGGACCTGGACGCCCAAGCGCTCCTGGTCGAAACCCTCGCGCTGGTGGTAGGCAAGCAGCATCCCCTCGCCACGACGGCCAGTATTGGCCTGGAGGCGTTGAACTCAGAATCGCTGATACTCTTGAGCGCCGAATTTGCCACGCGTGAGCAGATCGACAGCTATTGCCGCCAGCACAACATTCGGCCTCACGTACAAGTGGAAGCCAATACCATCAGTGCGCTTATCGAAGTGGTTAGCAGGACCAAGCTCTCGACCTTGTTGCCGGCCACTATTGCCCTAGCTCACTCGCAGTTGGTCGCTATCGAGCTTGACCAGCAGCGCTTGCAGCGCACTGCTGTTCTGATGCAACGAAAAGGGGTTTATCAAACGGCTGCAGCGAGAGCCTTTGTCGAACTGGCAATGAAAGTGGCCAAGCAACTTGAGGCGCCCGGCTGCTCCGCCCGGTTGATGTAGAAGGGCGCGATTGGCTGTTATCGACCCCAAGCAGACATCCGGCTGCTTCTTCAACTGGGAACCTAATAACGGAAAGCCAACACTTCTCCTGCTGCGATGCGTGAGAAAACAACGTGAGGATCTGTTTGGCACCAGTATCTAAAGAAAAAAAGGAGAGGTTCATCCTCTCCAAAAACCTGCGTCACTGGGCTCTCAATTGGTAACACCAGTTTGGGCGCCTCCCATTGCTGTGCGAGAACACCAATTGGTTGGCCTGACGCGCAGATAATCCAGGTAGCTTCATCTCCACTGATGCTGGGCAGGTAGTGCATGGTCTGTATGGCTTCTAACGCTGTACGCAATGTTGCAGTCGGATCCAGCTTGACTGAGTTGGCATGGCTGATCAGATCGTCACCCGCGTGGACGCTCTCTCGATCAATGGCAAGTATCAGCATCATCACCCCCTGAGAAAATTGTATTCAGACTAAACAGCGTATGGGGCTGAACGGGGAGCTGTCCACAGTCTGCTTTTGGCCGTTTAGCGACCGTTGCTCAGACAAGCCATCCTTTTCCTTCCAGACATGGAGGATATGTCATGAGCATCATTGCTACCCGCAGCCGTCAGCCCTGGAACAAAGGAAAATTGGTCGGGCAGAAACCCCCGCTAAGACTGAGAAATATCTGGTCTATCCGGGTAAGGCTTCACATTGCAGAAAGAACTCGGGATCTGGCTCTCTTCGATCTGGCCATCGACAGCAAGCTTCGAGCTTGCGACTTAACCAAGCTCCGCGTGCGCGACGTCGCCAACGGCGAGCACGCATCATCACGAGCCATGGTCATGCAGCAGAAAACGCAGCGGCCTGTGCAGTTCGAGATTACTGAACAAACACGGTCTGCTGTCGCAGCCTGGATACGTCAGGCCAAGCTACGCAGCGAGGACTGCTTATTCCCTAGCAGACTGCATACCTCTGACCATCTATCCACTCGGCAGTACGCTCGTATAGTCAAAGGCTGGGTGAAAGCCATTGACCTTGATCCAGCCATGTACGGCACTCATACGATGAGACGTACGAAGGCATCACTGATCTATCGCAGGACGAAAAACCTGAGGGCGGTTCAACTGCTGCTCGGCCATACAAAGCTGGAGAGCACCGTTCGATATTTGGGTATTGAGGTCGATGACGCTCTGGAGATGGCGGAACAGACTGAGGTTTGACAATGCATAGCGACGGTCGAGATCAGACCGTCGCTAATCGACCCATTGCAGACATTCATCCGGCATCCTCATCATTGCGAATGATTCTCACAGTCAGTATGCTCACTCCACAAAAAATGGATGTCACCTCTCTCGGAGCGCGCAGTGGCCGACAAAATGGAGCAGTTGTTTCGCCTTTACCACCGCGAACTCCAGCAACTCGCCTACCGTCGTCTCGGTGATCGTGATCTGGCTGCGGACCTGACCCAAGACACTTTCCTGCGTTATGTGAGCCTCGACCGCCAAGCACGGACTCAGAGCATCAGCAATCCGCAGTTCTTCCTGATCCGGGTGATGCGCAACCTGATCATCGACTTTTGTCGCAGCCGTTCGCGGCGTGGTACTCAGGCATCGTTGCACGATCTTCAGGATGAGTTGCTCGACTCCAGTCCGGGGCCAGCTGAGCTTCTGCTTTTGCGCGAGCAGTTGCGCCTGCTGCACAACGCTTTGGACGAGTTGCCCGAAAAATGCCGCCACGCACTGTTGCTCAACCGCATCGACGGGCTGGGGCACACGGAAATTGCCGAACGGCTTGGCGTTTCACCGAGCATGGTCAGCAAGTACATCATGCGGGCGTTGAGTCACTGCGCCAGCCGCCTAGTGCTGATGGAAGACTAAGTGAACGTGCCTGATTTTCAAGCCACACAGTCTGCCCTGCGCGAACAAGCCTTGCAGTGGCTGGTCGACCTGCACTCGGGCGACAAGCAGAAGGTCGACTGGGAGGGTTACCTGCAATGGTGCGAAACCTCGCCGGAGCATCAGCGGGCAGCACAGGCGGCTGAACGGCTGTGGGAGCAGTTGGGTAGCGCCCTACAATGCCCCGTATCACGCCCCCAGCGCCTGCCGGTTTTGGGCTTGGTGCTGGCGGTGGGACTTGCCTGCGGGCTGACATGGCATGCAGCTGAGAACGGCTGGATGGCGGACCAGCGCACGGGAGTGGGTGAACGCCGTACGCTGCAACTGGCGGATGGCTCGCGCCTGGAACTGGCACCGCAGACGCGAGTGGACGTCGATGTGGATGGATCGCGGCGAGTGCTGCGACTTTATAGCGGCGAGCTGTACGTGCAGGTCGCTGCTGATCCAAAGAGGCCTTTCGACGTCGAGGCGGGCGAGGGGCGCATGCGCGCATTGGGCACCGCTTTCGATGTGCGTCGGCAGGACAGCAGTGTCCATCTGGTGGTCACTGAACATGCGGTGCGGGTAGACGTGCAAGCCAACGATGCCGTGCAAACGGCTGAGGTTCAGGAAGGGCAGGCGCTGGACTATGACGACAACGGCGTGTCCCAGCCATACGCAGTAGACGCGAGTGCCGAAACTGCCTGGCTGCATGATCGTCTCGTCTTCAACAACCGCACGCTTGGTGATGTGCTTGACGCCATGAAACCTTATCACTCAGGGCTGATCTGGATCCGCGACGCAGAGCTGCGCCAATTGCCGGTGACCGGCATCGTCGGCACCAATGACTTGCCGGCACAGTTGCAGCTGTTGCAACGCTCGCTCCCTGTGCGGATTCGCCAACTGCCCTGGCTGACCGTCATCGAACGCGACAACACCAGGGTGCGTGTGTCTCGCTGAAAATTTTTTGCTATCGCGCTGTCGGCTTTTTGCAGCCTGTCGTCTTTTCCTGTCGAGAGTGATTTTTATTTCGCTGATTTCAGCAAGGGGAGACACATGCAGCACTTGATTCGCCGGACAGCCCTGAGCCTCGCCATTACCACCATTGCCGCCTTTGCCATGACTACTGCGACGCAGGCGGCCGAACGCACTCAGAGCACGCTCCACACCTTTAACATTGCTCCAGGTTCGCTGGACCAAGCTTTGACGCGTTTTGCCGACCAGGCAGGTCTGAGGCTGATGGTGGCCAGCGAGGTACTGAAGGGGCAGGAGAGCAAGGGATTGAGCGGGCAGTTCAGCGCCGGTGAAGGGGTTCAGCGTTTGCTCGGTGGAAGCGGACTGAAGGCGAGTTTCAACGGTGACATCCTTTTGATCGAAAAAGTCCAAGTCGGCGACAAGGCCCTGGAGCTGGGTTCGACCATCATCCAAAGCCAGGGCCTTGGACTGACGACAGAAAATACCGGTTCCTACACCGCAGGCGCTGTATCGGTTGGGGGTAAAACTCCCGTGGCGCTGCGTGAGATTCCCCAATCGGTCTCGGTGTTGACCCGGCAGAACATCGAGGATCAGGGCATCACCAACATGGAACAGGCGCTGGATAAACTGACCGGCATCACCGTGGTAGGCGGCAACGGCGTAGATACCAAGTTCTACTCCCGTGGTTTCGAGGTCACCAGCGTGCAGACTGACGGCGGTGCTCCGGCGATCCGCCAGCAGAACTATCAGTCGTTGCCAGACATGGCCATGTATGACCATATCGAGATCCTGCGAGGCTCTGATGGCCTGTTCAGCGGGACCGGTGAGCCTGGCGGCACCCTCAATCTGGTGCGTAAGAAGCCATTGGCGTTCAACCAGCTCAAGACCACTACCTCGGCGGGCAGCTGGGACAACTATCGCCAGGAGGTCGATGTCACCGGGCCGCTCGGTTTAGATGGTCGCTTGCGTGGGCGAGGTGTGGTCGCCGTCGAAGATCGCGATTATTTCTACGACACCACCAACAGCAAGAAAGAAATCTACTATGGGATCCTTGAAGCCGACCTCACACCGGATACGCTGCTGACGTTTGGCGGCAGTCACCAGTGGCGCAAGATAAAGGGTTACTGGGACAGTGGACTGCCTCGGTACAACACTGGCGACGACATTGGTTTGTCCCGCGACACATCACTGGGCGCGGACTGGTCCACAGCAAACTACGAAACCAACGAGCTGTTCGTCAAACTGGAGCACGCCTTCAATGAAGACTGGAAGGTCAACGGCAGTTATACACGTTACAGCCAAGACATCACCCAGAACATCGGCCAGGCAACCGGTACCCTCGACAGCACGACTGGAAGAGGCTCGCTGTTCTCACGCTGGGGGCGCAATTACACCATTGACCAAGACCTTTACGACGCCAACGTCTCCGGGCGTTTTCGTGCATTCGGCCTGGAGCACGAGGTGCTGTTCGGTATCGACCATCAGGAAACCCGGCGCGGTTTCGAGTCATTCCGTCTAGGCATGGCCAACATCCCGGTCGACCCACGTCAGGACGACATCAGCAATCAGCCTGAAGGTGCCATGCCTGGGATGTACATCAACTTCCCCGCATGGAACCAGCGTAAGAGCGGCGCCTACGCTACCCTGCGCGCGCAGCTGGCCGAGCCGTTAAAACTGATTGTTGGTGCGCGTTATTCGGACTACGACGACAACATCACCAGCGTGACGCCATCCGATGGCCAAGTTTACCCTACCGGCGGCAAGGAAAGCGGGGTGATCACCCCGTTCGGTGGGCTTGTCTACACTCTGAACGAGCAGTGGTCGGTCTATACCAGCTACAGCCAGATTTACACCCCGCAGACCAACTACTTGGGCACCGATCACCAGTCGCTCAAGCCTATGACGGGTGATACTTATGAGGTGGGCACTAAAGCCGAGTTGTTCGACAAAAAAGCCAACCTCTCGCTGGCGGTCTACTACACCAAGCGCGAGAACGAGGCCATGCTGCTCAATTCCGAAACCGTGATCGGCAACCCATGCTGCTACGAAGACGGTGGCAAGATCGTCAGCAAAGGCTTCGATGCCGAGATCACCGGCGAGCTTCTGCCGAACTGGCAAGTCGGGGCAGGTTACACTTTCAATATCAACGAGCAGGTCAAGACCGGCACAGCGTCCAACCGAGGCAAACCGCTGAGCACTCAAACACCGAAGCATTTGCTCAAGCTGTTCACCAGCTATCGCCTGCCAGGGGATCTGGACCACTGGAAGCTTGGCCTCGGCGCCAATATCCAGAGCCGAAACTACGTCAGCGGAACCTCTTCTGTAAAGGATGCGTTCGGAAACACCGTCACCACCGTGAATCCATTCGAGTACGAGCAGCCAGGCTATGCCGTGTGGAACGCTCTGGTCGATTACGAAATCGACAAGCACTGGACGGCATCGGTTAACGTCAACAACATCTTCGACAAGAAGTACTACCAGACCGTGGGAACCAACGCGATGAACAATTGGTACGGTAACCCCCGTGAATACCTGTTGACCTTGCGTGGTACGTTCTAAGCCCGATCTGTAGGCCTTAATGCAAGCGTTTGATATGGGGCGATACTGCCGGTCGACAATGACCACCATCTACCCATAGTGGACGCTTGCTACGCTGTCGAGTCATTCATTCATTCTTGTTAAAGACCCTTCTTGCAGCGCACTCCCTAGCGATTCCCATCCATATGTCCTTATTGGGTTTCAGCTCCGGATAAGTCTGTACCGCAACATCCACTGTGCCCGCCAGAACGCTTGCCATCATATTGCCGAACGTTTTTTTAGCCCAGCATGGTCCTCTTCAGATGAATGCAGCAACGCCACTGTTAAGGGCAGCAGTGGCGTCGATACCTGCGTCAAGAAGAGCCTTCGCCGCGTCTCGAGACAAATCCATCAGCATTTCACCCTCTTTTGGAATGTATGAACGACACGAGACGCAGAAGCCGCGCTTTTTTTCAGAATTGTCGGTGCATTGCACGTGCAGATGAAAGAGAAAGCTTTCTAGCGGCAAGAAGGTGAAATCGGAGCGACAGTCCGCTTTGGGTCGATAGCAGCCCTGACCGCTAACGCCCCATAGCGCAAATCCGGTGACGTTCCATGACCTGAATGCCCTGTTCTGTCAGCGTTTGGCGCACACCCACCTGGTAGCTTTCTATCGCGCCACGCAGCCAGATTTCAAACTTTTGGCTCGCGGGGGAACTTGGCCTTTTGGGTTTGAAGAGGGTGTAGTTCTGCGCGCTAACCAGGCCGAGTGGGTAGGGCACGATCAGCTCACCTGCGCGAATGGCAGGCATGGCCAGGAAGCTGTCGCCGATGGTCAGGCCACCCCCAGATGCCGCGACGGACAGGCACAGGGTGGTTTCGTTGAACATCGTCTGCTGGCGTCGTGCGCCGCCGGGGTCGAGCCGGGTCAGGGCGCACCATTCCTCCCAGATGTCGTAGTTGGCATCGATCAGGTACGGCGCATCGCAAGGCTTGCGGCCTTCGCCTAGGTAGGTCTGGGCGAAGTCGCGGGTGCAGACCAGCAGATCGATCCAGCGGCACAGCTCGGACGCTTCCAGCCCGCCACCGACCTTGGCGCCATGCATGCCATAGAAAATACGGAAGTCGAAATCTTCGTCGAGGCGGAAGGTCGCGTTTTTTTCTGCGGTGATCTCCACGGATATTCCAGGGTTGGCGACCAGGAACTTTCCGACCTGGCCGGCCAGCCAGCTCGAGGCGAAGTCACGGCATACCAGCACCCTCAGCTGTTCGCCCTGGCGTGCCCGGCGACTGATGGTGTCAGTGGTCAGCTGGATCAGCTCGAAGGCTTGTTGCAGGGCCACGAACAGCTCGCGACCGGCCGGTGTCAGGCGGATCACATTGCCGGTACGCATCAGCAGGGAGCAGCCCATGTCGCTCTCCAGTTGCGCAACCTGCTTGGACACTGCGGGGCGTGTGACATGCAGTTCTTGTGCGGCGCACGAAATGCTGTTGAGCCGGGCAACGGCCTCGAAGGCTCGTAGCGCGGTCAGGGACTGGTGCTTTCTCAAGGAGGTGGCTCCGTAACCTGAGGTGACGCAGGCAGAAATCTTGTCACTTGTCTGCATGGAAGCCCGACCCTAGCCTGACTGTCAATCTCAACACGCAAATCCGAGGCTCCATCATGCTCCTTCCGATCCGTTTTTCTTCCACTGGTCCCGCAGGCTGGCAACAATTGCCGAACCAAGCCCTTGAGCATGCCGAGCTAATCGAAGGCCGGCCGATGGGCCTTGACCATGCCTACTTCAGCCGTGGCGAACCGCCGGTGAAATCGGGTATCTGGCGCTGCGAGCCGTATACCGAGCGCTACGAAAGCTACCCGGCCGACGAGTTCATGGTGGTGCTGGAGGGCGAGGTCACGCTGGAGGCGGAAGGCTTCTGCGAAACCTATACCCAAGGTGACTCCTTCCTGGTGCCCAAGGGCTTTCGTGGCACCTGGCGCCAACCAGTGCCGATGCTCAAGTTCTACGTGATCGTCGGCTAGCCAGCCCAGGCCACGCCGCCACGCCTTCAACCCAACCCAGACCCCGAGCCTTGGGCCGGCATTGCCGCGCGAGGTGGGCGGGTCTGTCTCCAGCTATACGACGGTGGGGATCAGTACCATGTCGAATCCTGAGCAAACAGCGTTTTCCAGCCCGCACGACGAAGGGCGCTATGACTACATCATCGTGGGCGCCGGCGCCGCCGGCTGCGTGTTGGCCAATCGCCTTGGCGAAGACCCTGGTGTGCAGATACTGGTGATCGAAGCCGGTGGCAGTGACAACTCGGTCATCGTGTCGATGCCCGCCGCGCTTTCGATCCCAATGAACACCAAGCGCTTCAACTGGGGCATGAAGACCGAGCCGGAGCCTGGCCTGGATGGCCGACAGGTGAACCTGCCCCGTGGCAAGGGGCTGGGCGGCTCCTCGTCGATCAACGGGATGTGCTGGGTGCGCGGCAACCCGATGGATTACGAACTGTGGGAAGCGCTGGGGGCCGAGGGCTGGCGCTGGTCGAACGTGCTTCCTTACTTCCAGCGGCTGGAAAACGTCGAGGGCGGTGGGCTGCTACGCGGGACCCAGGGGCCGATGCGCATCAGCCGGGGGCTTCAGACCAACCCGCTCTACCAGGCCTTCGTCGAAGCCGGCAACGAGGCGGGGTACGCCGTCAGCGACAACATGAACAGTCGCCAGCACGAGGGCTTCGGCCCGATGGAGATGAACGTCGGCGACGGACGTCGCATGAGCGCTGCGCGTGCCTATCTGCGGCCAGCCATCGCCCGCGGCAATGTGCGTGTGATCAAGGGCGGCCTGGTCGACCGGGTGATGTTCGTAGGCCAGCGCGCCAGTGGCGTGGTGTTCTCGGTGGCCGGCAAGCCCGCCAGCGCCATGGCCACGCGGGAGGTGATTCTGTCGGCGGGCGCCATCATGTCCCCGGTGATCCTCAAGCGGTCAGGCATCGGCCCGGCGCAAGAGCTGGCGCAGCATGGCATCGCGGTGATCCACGACGCGCCTGAAGTGGGCGAGAACCTGATGGACCACATGGAACTCTACCTGCAAATGGAGTGCACCCAGCCGGTCAGCCTGTTCCCTACCCAGAGCCTGCTGGGCAAGGCCAGGATCGGGATCGAGTGGCTCGCCACCCGGCGCGGGCTCGGGGCGACCAACCACTTCGAGAGCGGCGGACATATTCGCAGCCGGGCGGGCATCGTTTATCCGGACATCCAGTTTCACTTTCTTCCGTTGGCCATCTCCTATGATGGGCAGACGCTTGCCAAAGGGCATGGTTTCCAGGTGCATGTGGGCACCAAGCGCTCCAAGAGCCGGGGTTGGGTCAGGCTGCGTGACGCCCTCCCGCAGAGCATGCCGCGGGTACGCTTCAATTACATGACCCATGCCGATGATTGGGCGGAGTTCAGGGCGTGCGTGCGCCTGACACGGGAGATCTTCGCCCAGCCGGCCTTCGCGCCCTATCGGGGCCGGGAACTGGCGCCAGGCGCGGCGGTGCAGGACGATGCCGCCATCGATGCGTTTCTCAAGCAGAAGCTTGAAAGCGCCTACCACCCTTGCGGTACCTGCCGCATGGGCAGCGACGCCGCCGCGGTGACCTTCCCGGATGGCCGGGTACGCGGGGTCGACGGGCTGCGTGTGGTGGACGCCTCGCTGATGCCGGCAGCCACCGCTGGCGACTTGCAGGCACCCACCCTGGTGCTGGCCGAGCGATTGTCCGACCTGATCCGAGGTCGTCACCTGCCGGAGGCGCAAGGGGCCGCGTTGTTGGCCGATCCGCAATGGGCCACCCGGCAGCGCGGGCCTGATATCTCCCGCGACTATGCCCGTGAACGCGACCGGTTGGCCGCCGCGCTGCTGGCCAATGCCAAGGGGCAACCGCTGCCGATGGGCGCCGGTTGAGTCAAGGCACCTGGCCCATTACCGCCATCGAGCTGTAAGGGAGACCAACGAGCGCTCGATAAATGCAGCATCAATGATGCACCCCTGATCAATCTCACCCAGGAAAACAAGAAAATGAGAATGACATCCAATGGGCAAAGTGCCTCGGTGAGGCCCGCGATCGCGCGGGGCCGGTCCGATGGTGCGGAACGGCGCTCCGTAGATTTCGTGCCGGTGTCTGAGCGTCACGGCAGCGTGCGACATCTCGGTGCGGTGTGGATCGTTGCCAACATCAACCTGACCGCAATGGCGACCGGCGTCACGACACTGGCGCTGGGTGGCCCCCTGTTCTGGACGTTGGTCGCGACCGTGTGCGGCTCGCTGTTCGGCACGCTTTTCATGGCGCTGCATTCCTCGCAGGGGCCGCACTTGGGCCTTCCGCAGCTGGTTCAGTCCCGGGCGCAGTTCGGCTTCTTCGGCGCCGCGATCACGGTATGGGTCTTCGCCCTCGTCAACTACTTCAACTACAACGTCGCCGACGCGATCCTGGCGGGGTCAAGCCTGCATTTTCTACTGGGGATTCCAACCGCCTGGGGGTTCCCGATCGCAGTACTGTTCGCCGGCACCCTGGCGTTGTATGGCTACCGCTGGATCCACCGGGTCAACCGTTTCCTGGTCGTTCCGCTCGGTCTGACGATCGTGGTGCTGACCTTCGCCGCGGTGGCACGCAGCACGATTCCTGCGGGTGTGTTCGAGCCTGGCCCTGTCGAATGGCATGCCTTCGCCACCACCTTCGTCATCGTGGCGGGCTTCCAGCTTGGCTGGGCGCCCTACGTGTCCGACTACTCCCGCTACCTGGCCCCCAGCGTTTCCACGCGCTCGTCGTTCCTGTGGACCTACCTGCCGTCGGCGATCTCGGCGCTCTGGGTGATCGGCCTGGGCTCCTTGCTCGCGGCGGCCACGCCCGGCGCCACAGTCATCATGGCGATCGCGCACGGTGGCGATAGCCTGTTCCCAGGGGGCGGGCACCTTGCGGTCGCGCTGCTGTTCCTCGGCTTGCTGGTGGTGATGGCGCTCAATGCCTATGGCGGCAGCCTGACCCTGATCTCGATCGTCGACTGCTTCCGCCGGGTGCGGCCGTCGCTGGCCATGCGAGCTGTCACGATCGTTGCGATGACGCTGTCGGTATGGGTTGTCGCGGCAATGGTCGGAGAGGACCGGTTCAACGTGTTCTACGGAAACGTCCTGGTATTCCTTGCCTACCTGTTCACACCCTGGACGGCCATCAACCTGGTGGACTTCTACCTCGTGCGCAAGGGGTGCTACTCGATCCGCGAACTGTTCAACCCCGCAGGGATTTATGGGCGATGGGGATGGCAAGGCAATGTCGCCTACCTCGGCGCGCTGGTGGTGATGGTCCCGTTCTTCGTCACGGCGCCCTATACCGGATGGATCGCACGGCAAATGGGGGATATCGACCTCTCGATGTTTATAGGTCTGGTGGCTGCCAGCGCATTTTATCTTCTTACTTCTCGAACCCTTGATCTGGGCAACGAACGTCGCCTGGTGGAAAAGGAACAACAGGACAGCGAGCGATGAACATGAAAACAACCGGCTGGATTTGGGACGAACGCTTTACCACTCACGATACCCGGGCCTGGAGCCTGCCTTGGCAGGAGCCGATCGACCATCCCGAGAAGGGCGATACCAAGCGCCGCTTCGCAAGTCTGGTCACGCGCAGCGGCCTTGAGCAGCAGCTTGTTTCGCTGCCCTTCAGTCCGGCGTCGCAGGCCGACCTGCTGCGGGTGCACACGCCGGCGTATGTCGATCGGATCCTGAATCCGACCGGCCCGGCCTGGAGCGATGCGGGCGATGGTGAGACGCCTGTGGGGCCTGGTTCGGCGGACGTCGCCAGGCTCGCGGCAGGTGCTGTGATCGCGGCGTGCGAAGCGGTCGTGGCGGGTACCGTGAGCAACGCCTACGCACTCATTCGCCCGCCAGGGCACCATGCGGTTGCCGACCAGGGTATGGGTTATTGCATCTTCCACAACACCGCGGTCGGCATCCGCCATCTCCAGCACACTGGCGCGGTGGCACGTGTCGCGATCATCGATTGGGATGTTCATCACGGCAACGGGACCGAGACCCTGTTCTACGACGACCCGTCGGTGTTGACGATCTCCCTTCACCAGGACGGTCTCTACCCCATCGGGCGGGGGAAGGTTGACGACATCGGCGCAGGCGCAGGCATCGGCGCCAACCTCAACATCCCGCTTCCGGCAGGATCTGGGCGAGGTGCATACGTGGGCGCGTTCGAGCGTGTGGTCATCCCTGCGATCCGCCGCTTCCGGCCGGACCTCATCGTGATCGCGAGCGGCTTCGACTCGGCGGCAATGGACCCCTTCGGGCGCCAGCTGCTGCACTCTGAGGCCTATCGTGAGCTGACGACACTGGTGATGCGCCTGGCCGATGAGGTGTGCAAATCGCGGGTTGTGGCCGTGCACGAGGGCGGCTACGACCCGCTCATGGGGCCGTTCTGCGGGCTCGCCGTGGTCGAGACTCTTGCCGGGCGACGCACGGCCGTCGAGGACCCTTGGATCGGCACGGTCGTGAACCTGCCGGAGCAAGCCTTGTTGCCCCACCATGACGCGGCAATACGCGCGTGCGAGCCGCTTCTGGCGGGAGTTCCGGCTGGTTGCGAACCTGCCCGATGAGACTGAGCGTAGGTGCCTGAAGTAGGATCAACGGATGTGTCATCACCCCTGCATGAGATCATGCAGGGGTGTTGTTCCATAGCGAGGTTCCCCTCCCCAAAATCAAAATGACGCGGCGTGGCATCAGACGTTGCAACGAGTTCGCCATCGACCCTGGCGAGCACGCCTGCGCCGATGATTTCGCTGACGCTCATGGCCGACCCTCGGGACATCGAGCCTGGCACTTGAAGCGCTATGCTCAGTGCGAACGGATGGACGCCTGGGTACGTATGCTGCGCCTGATGGACAAGCCTGAAGAGATAGCGGCCCTTGCCCGCGTCTATGAGCGCGAGATTCTGTACCGCGTGTTGCAAGGCCCGCATGGCTGGATGCTGCGGGAGATAGCCGCGCCGGATACAGCCCTGGCGAGGGTAAGCCAGGCTATTCAGTTCATACGCCGTGACTTTGCGCAGGCGATCAGAGTTGAAGAGCTTGCACAGCGGGCGGCCATGAGTGTTTCAGCGTTCCACCGGCACTTCAAAGCCGTCACCAACCTGAGCCCGCTGCAGTACCAAAAGCGCGTGCGCTTGCTTCAGGCCCGCACCCTCATGGTGGCCAATGCCAAAAGTGTGATGGCGGCGGCGTTCGAGGTTGGGTATGAGAGCCCCACGCACTTCAGCCGGGACTACGTGCGCCTGTTCGGCTTACCTCCGGCCAAGGACGCGGCACGCATCATGGAAGTGAGCAGGTCTCCAGGTCATTGACCAGTGGTGGATCAGGTGGATCCCGGACGCAGCTCTCACAAAAAGTGCGCTGTGACCGTCTGCTTTGGTCGAAAGCAGCCACACGTGGCTGCTTCCAATCCCGGTCAGTGCTGCGCGCTATCTACCGCAATGCTTTCGCCGGACACTTCCTGGTACCTGGCGCTGCGATTGGCAAGGGCGTAATGAATCAACCCGCCCAAACCAGCTCCGAAGAACCAGGAGAACTGCGACAGCGTCTCGAACGCCGGCACCAGTGCCAGCACGATGGCGATCAGTGCAGCGGGTATGAACGCCGCCACGGCGCGCAGGTTGATCCCGCCGCTGTAGTGATAGGCGCCCTCTGTGCTTTCGCTGTACAGCTGCGGCAGGTTCACCCGGCTGCGCCGTACCAGGTAGTAGTCGGTGACGATGATGCCGTACAGAGGGCCGAGCAGGGCGCCCAGGCCGCCGAGGAAATACACGATCACGGACGGGCTGTTGTACAAGTGCCAGGGCAGGATTACCACCGCGATCGCGGCGCTGAGCAAGCCTGCGCGGCGGAAGTTCAGCAGGTTCGGCGCCAGGTTGGCGAGCACGTAGGCCGGGGCGACGAAGTTGGCCATGATGTTCACTGCCACGGTGACGATCAGGAAGGCCAGGCAGGCCAGTACCAGGCCGGCGGTGTTGGGGATGGCGGCGACGATTTCGGTCGGGCCCTGCACCAGCTTGCCGTCGATGCTGAACTGCGCACCGGCGAGCACTACGGCGATCAGCGCGAAGCCGAGCATGTTCACCGGCAGGCCCCAGAAGTTGCCCACGCTGATGGTGCGCCGGTCCGGGCAGTTACGGGTAAAGTCGCAGAAGTTGAGAATCATGGTGCCGTACAGCGAGACCCACAACGCAGCGGCGCCAAGCACCTTCAGCCACATTGTGGAGCCGGTTGGTGCGTTGCCGCTCGACCAGGCAATCGACAGGCCACTGCGCCAGTACATCCAGCCCGCCAGGCAGGCGAAAGCCACCAGGATGATCGGCCCTGTGATGGACTCGAAGCGGCGCACCATCTCCATGCCGTAGGCGAAGATCGCCACCTGTACGCACCAGATGCCGAGGAAGGTGAGCCAGCCCAGGGTCGACAGGCCGAGGATCGAGTTCTGGTCGTAGGCCTTGAGGTCCGGTGCGATGGCGGTCAGCAGCACGCGCAGGACGACCGAGGCGAGGTAGGTCTGGATGCCGAACCAGGCGATGGCGATCACCGCACGGATCAGTGCCGGAATCTGCGCCCCATGAATGCCGAAGCTGATCCGGCACAGCACGGGGTAGGGCAGGCCGGTCTTCTGGCCCATGTAGCCGGACAGGTTCATCAGGCCGTAGATCACCAGCGCGCCGAGCGCGAAGGCGCCGAGGATCTGCGCGCCGCTCATGCCCAGGGCGAACAGGCCGATGGCGAAGGAGTAGTTGGCGATGTTATGCACATCGTTGGTCCACAGCGCAAACAGGCTGTAGCGCCCCCAGGTGCGATTTGCCGCGCGGGTGGGCGCCAGGTCGGCGCTGTACAGGCGGGGGCTCAACGCCAGCTGACTGGGCCCTGCCGTGTCGGCCGGGAGAGCATCGAGCTGGTCAACATCGGAACGTGAAATCGACGCCATCGGGACTCCGTGATGGTTGTGTACTTTTATTTTTGGTCTTGTATACAAACAAGATTCATACCAGCCCGCGCTTAAGGCGGGCTCCACGGATCTCTGGCCTTCGTTCGGCTTTTTTGCGGGATGATTTGCACGTTGAAGTGGGTATTTTGTGCACATTTAGTGTGCAAATTTGTTACCAGGCGCACCGGGTATGGGCGCGTGCTGGCCCTACAGCCTGGGCCGGCGTGTTGAACGGTTGGCTTTGCGGGGAGTGTTCCGACTAAGCTGGCGGCAGGGTTCTATGGAGGGCAATAGGATGTTGCATGTATCGCTTGGACTGGGTCTGTTACTCAGCGCTGCCTTGGTCGAAGCGGCTCCACTGCAGGTGCCCACACCGGCCGCACTCAGGAGCCAGCTTGAAAGCCTCAAGCCTGGCCAGTTTCTCTGGTACCCGCAGGTCTCGCCGGTGGGGCCGGTGACCGTAGTGGTCAGCCTTACCGAGCAACGTGCCTACGTTTATCGCAATGGCATTGCCATCGGCGTCAGTACCGTGAGCAGCGGCAAGCCAGGGCGGGAAACCCCCACCGGGGTATTCAGCATTCTGCAGAAGAAGGTCGAGCATAAGTCCAGCCTCTACAACAGCGCACCGATGCCCTACATGGAGCGCCTGACGTGGGACGGCATTGCCCTGCACGCAGGCCATCTACCGGGGTACCCCGCCTCGCATGGCTGCGTGCGGCTGCCGATGGACTTTGCCAAGAAGCTGTACGAAGTCACCGGTTTCAGTTCGACCACCGTCATCGTTTCCGATACCAGCAGTGCCCCGGTGGAGGTCTACCACCCCGGCGTGCTGGCGCCCACGGTCAGCGACGGCAAGGCCCAAGGCCCGCTGATGCTGAGCAACCAGCAGTTCTGGAACGACCCAGACCCCACGGCAGGGCCCCTGTCGATCCTGATCAGCCGCGCCGACCTGCGTGCCTACGTGTATCGCGGTGGCCAGTTGGTCGGCTCGGCGCCAGCATTTGCGCCTGCAGGCAGCCAGCACCGCAGTGGCATGGCGGTGTATTCCCTGCTGCAAAAACCATCCGCCCTGGCACTCGATGGCGCGCTACCCTTACGGTGGTCGGTGGTGGGCCTGAGCAACCCGGAGTACGGGAATACGCCCTATGAACAACTGGGGCAACTGAACATCAACCCGGAGTTTCGCCGTCATTTACGCACGGCGATGGACGTCGGCACGATGTTGGTGATCACCGACTGGGCGTCGACCCGGGAAACCCGCACCGAAGGAAAATTCACGGTGATCAGCACCGAAGGCAGTGAAGCATCCAAACCATTGGTCAAGAAGTGATCGGCTTTCCTGAGGTAATCAAGCAAAGTAGCCGCTTTTGGCTGCAAACAAGGCAACAAAAGACAGGTTTTCAACAGGGTATTCCATGTCGATGTTCGAACCATTGCGGGGAGCCTTGCGGCTCTCAGCGGCCAGTATTGGCCTGTTTTTCCTCAGCGCTTGGCATGCTGCCTACGCGCAACCCCTGCCTAGCGCTGCCGAGCTGCAGCAGTTGGCGCCTAACGCCAGCCTTTCGACCCTGGCCCTGGCACTCACCGCCTACGCGTGCGCCAGTCACAGCGACGCGGACAAGTTGCTGACGGTGATCGATTACTCCAAGGCTTCGCGTGACAAACGCCTGTGGGTGTTCGACCTGCGCGCCAGGAAGCTGTTGTTCGAGGAGTGGGTCGCCCATGGCAAGAACAGCGGCGCTGATGTGCCGACCACGTTCTCCAACGCGCCGAACAGCTACCAGTCCTCCATCGGCCTGTATGAAACCGGTCAGACTTACAGCGGCAAGCACGGCCGCTCGCTGCGCCTGCAGGGGCTTGAGCCGGGGTTTAACGACAACAGCATGTCGCGGGCGATCGTGATGCATGCCGCTGCGTATGCCGACCCCAAGGTGGTGCCCGGCCTCGGGCGCTTGGGGCGCAGCCAGGGCTGCCCAGCCGTTCGGCCGGCAATTGCCGGCAAGCTGATCGAGACGCTGCAGCGCGGCAGCTACGTGTTTGCCTATTATCCCCAGCAAGACTGGCTGAAGAAATCGCGTTTTCTTAACGCCCAGAGCTGTCCGCTCGTTAATCAATCGGTCGCCAGCAAGTAACTTGTCTCATTCCCTGGCTTGCGCGGCCCCTCGCAGGACCGCAGCAGCGCACACCACGGCCACAGGCATTTACACGCTGCGCGTCAGGCCGCCGTCTACCTTGATGTTCTGCCCGGTGATGTAGGCAGCGCCTTCGCTGGCCAGAAACGCGATGGTGGCGGCGATTTCCTCGCTGGTGCCATAGCGTTTGAGCGGCACGCTGTCGCGGCGTTGTTCGGTGGCCGGCAGGCTGTCGATCCAGCCGGGGAGCAGGTTGTTGATGCGCACGTTATCCCCGGCAAAATTGTCGGCGAAGATCTTGGTGAACGCGGCCAGGCCCGAGCGGAATACAGCAGAGGTCGGGAACAGCTCATTCGGCTCGAACGCCCAGGCAGTGGAAATGTTAATGATCACGCCCCCTTTTTGGCGCTGCATGTAAGGCGTGACCAAGCGGGTCGGGCGGATGACATTGAGCAGGTAGGTGTCCATGCCCTTGTGCCAGTCTTCGTCGCTGATCTCCAGGATCGGCGCGCGCGGGCCATGGCCAGCGCTGTTGACCAGCACGTCGATGCGGCCCCACTTTTCCACCACGGCGTCGACCAGGCGTTTCAGGTCATCAACTGACTGGTTGCTGCCGGTTACGCCAATGCCGCCAAGCTCGGCAGCCAGTGCTTCGCCCTTGCCCGAAGAGGAAAGGATGCCAACCTTGAAGCCGTCAGCGGCCAAGCGCCGTGCTGCTGCCGCGCCCATACCACTGCCACCGGCCGTGATAATCGCTACTTTTTCTACTGACATGCTGCCTCCAACGTGAACGGCTGATTGCTTAGGTGCAATCACCTTAGCAGCAGCCCCAGCGGTGAGGGAGGCACCCAAACTTTACCGTGGCAGTAGATTAACTATTGTCAGCCTGTTGCTTGAGCCAGCGCTGCACAACGCCTAGCGACTCAGGCTGCTGCAGCTTGCGTGGCCACACCAGATAGAACGACTTATCGAGCCTGAGCTGCTGACCGAAGACCTGCACCAGCCTGCCTGCAACGATTTCATCGCTGACGAACGCCAGGCTGGCCAAAGCAATGCCTTGACCACTGATGGCCGCGTCGATGGCCAACGAGGTCTGATTGAACCGCAGGTTTTTCGCAGTCGGTTGGGTGTGTTGCGGGAACACTGCAGCAAGGTACTGAGGCCAGAAATTATGGGCATCGTGCAGCATGATGAATTCTTGAAGCTGGGCAAAACTGGCAGGGGCATGAGTACCTTCAAACAGCTTTGGGCTGGCCACGGCGACGATGCGCTGCTCCATCAGCAGTTCGCTGTTCAAACCCACGCCGATTTCGGGCTTGCCATAGCGCACTGCGATATCCACGCCATCGGTGCTGAAGTGCGACAACCGATCTGTGGCCAGCACACGCAGATCGATGTCTGGATAGCTTTGCGCAAAGCTGCCCAGCCTGGGAATAAGCCACTTGGAGGCAAAGGTAGGGGTAACGCTGACGGTCAGGTGAGAGGTTTGTGGCCGTAGCAGGCGTGTTGCCTCATCGATCATCGCCAATGCGCTGCGAATGCTGGTGCTGTAACCCAGGCCCGCATCGGTCAGCGCCAGGCCCCGGGGCAGGCGCTCGAACAGGCGAAGGTTCAGGTTCGCTTCCAGCCCGCGTATCTGTTGCGCGACTGCTGCCTGGGTCACACCCAGCTCCTCGGCAGCCAGGCGGAAGTTCAGGTGGCGGGCAACCACTTCAAACACGCGTAACGCGTTAAGCGGGGGCAGTTCTGGGAAACCGTTTGGCATGACGAGGGCAATGGCCGGGCTGGGAAGATTCACCGCCGAGGCTACTCCCTGAGCACCTTTAAAGGAACCCGCGGCACCGTTGCCGATCCGGATCCTTGCCCCCAAACCCTCTGTTCGCTGCTGCACAAATTCAGGGTTCGGCTTGACTCGTGAAAATTTTCATGTAATTTTTCATGAAAAATAACTCTAAAAATTTCACGGCAACCCAATCGATGAAGATGCACGAAGAGGTTGAAGCCCTCGCGATCCTTATTCACGACCTGCGCAAATTCAAGAACCTGACCCTGGGCGAGCTGGCCGAGCGCATCAACCGCTCGGTGGGCTTTCTCTCTCAGGTTGAACGCGGCGTCTCGCGCCCTACCGTGGCGGACCTCACTGCCATCAGCGAAGCGCTCGGCGTATCGACCGCGTACTTCTACAACCTGAGCAAGCCCCGCAGCATTGGTTGGGTCACGCGCCCCCACGAGCGGCGCACGCTTTACCTGGAGTCGGGCATTACCGATGTGCTGGCTTCGCCCACCATTGCCGGTGCCTTCGCCATGCTCGACAGCCATCTGGAGCCTGGCGCCACCAGTGGCGAGGCGTACTTGAGTGACCGTTCCGAGCAAGGTTGTTTCGTGCTTGAAGGCGAACTCACGGTATGGCTGGACCAGGGTGAGGCCGTGACCCTGCAGGCCAACGACTGCTTCCAGGTGCAACCCCACGCGCAGTTCCGTTACGCCAACCTGACGGCAAAACCCACCCGCGTGCTCTGGGTCTTCAATTGAATTCGTTCACCTCACAAGGATAAGAAGATGAGTGTCATCTTTGCGGATCTGCTGGCTGAAGTGCGCTCGTTCCGAGCGGAGCACCCAGAAATTCGTTATGTCGACCTGATTGCGCTGGATATCCCCGGGCACTTCTACGGCAAGCGCTACCCCATGGACATGCTGGAAAAGGTTGCAGCCGGTGCGCCACTGAAGCTGCCGCAGAACTGCGTGCTGCTGGGCACCCAGGGTGGCCTCTACCCGATTGGTGACTACTGCTTTGCCGACGGTGACCCGGATGCTGCCCGGCGCCTGGTGCCGGGTACCCTGAAGCCGGTGCGCTGGGAAAATGAAGTGATTGCCCAGATGCTCATCACCTCCGACGGCACCGCCAAGCCTATCGAGTTCGAGCCCCGTGAAGTGCTGGCCCGCGTGATTCAGCGCCTGGCCAAACGCGGCATCCGCCCGGTGGTGGCCTTCGAGCTGGAGTTCTACCTGTTCGACCGCAAGCTCGACAACGGCCTGCCACAGTACCCACGCGACACAGCGACCGGGGACGAGGACGACCAGCCGAACATGCACATCGAGCGGCTGTCGCGCTTTTCGTCGGTGCTGCACGAGATGGTCGATGGCGCCAACGAGCAGGGTGTGCCGGCAAACGTCATTACCGCAGAGCTGGGCCCCGGCCAGTTCGAGATCAACTTTTCCCACAGCGACGATGCCCTGAGCGCGGCGGACTGGTCGGCGCTGTTCTGCCGCAGCACCCGTGGTATCGCGATGAAACACGGCTACCGTGCCAGCTTCATGAGCAAGCCGTACCTGGACGCGCCGGGCAGCGGCATGCATGTGCACGTCAGCCTGTATGACGCCGCCGGCAACAACATCCTGGCCGGCGCTGAACAACGCAAGCTGCGCCATGCGGTGGCGGGGTGCCTGGAGCTGCTGCCGCACTGCATGCCGATCTTCGCCCCCAACCACAATGCTTACCGGCGCTACGGCGCCATGGTGAACGCGGCGAGCAAGGCCAGCTGGGGCTTCGAAGACCGTGATGCGTGCATTCGCATCCCCGAGTCCGACCCACGCAACCTGCGCATCGAACACCGCATCGCCGGTGCCGATGCCAACCCGTACCTGGTGTTGGCGGCGATCCTGACCGGCATGGAGCATGGCCTGGACCGCGGCGTCGAGCCCATCGCCCCGCTGAACGAAAACCGTCAGAGCGGCATCGACTTCCCCAAGGATGCCCTCAGCGCCCTGGCCGCCATGCGTCACCACCCGGTGGTCAACGAAGGCCTGGGCAGTGAGTTCGTGATGGTCTATTGCGAAAACAAATACCAGGAGCAACTGGACTTCATGCGCCACATCGATGCCCGCGAATACCGCTGGTTCCTGTAGGTGCCGAAGTTCGCACTGCGACGCTGCACCCTCCCTTTCAACACAACGCGCAATATGGATTTGCCGGAGGAAGATATGCCACGTGTGCCCGTTATCGGCATTACCGCATGCACCAGCATGATCGAGCTGCATGCAACCCAGACCATCAGCGAGAAGTACGCGCGTGCGGCGGCCAAGGCGGCGTGTGGGCTGCCCATCGTGATTCCCAGCCTTGGTGAGTTGATGGGCAGCGCCGATATTCTCGACGTGGTGGATGGGCTGATCTTCACCGGTTCGCCGTCCAACATCGAGCCGTTCCACTACAACGGCCCCGCCAGTGCAGAGGGCACCCATCACGACCCGCTGCGTGATGCCACCACGTTGCCGCTGATGCGTGCGGCCATCGCCGCCGGCGTGCCGGTGCTCGGCATTTGCCGTGGCTTCCAGGAAATGAATGTGGCACTGGGCGGCACCCTGCACCAGAAGGTCCACGAGACCGGTGTGTTCATGGACCACCGCGAAGGCAAGGGTGAGCCCCTCGACAAGCAGTATGGGCCGCGCCACACCATGCATGTAGAGCCCGGCGGCCTGCTCGATCGCATGGGCTTGCCGGCGGTCTTCGACGTCAATTCCATCCATGGCCAGGGCATCGATGTACTGGCCCCGGGGCTACGGGTGGAAGCGCTGGCACCCGATGGCCTTGTGGAAGCGATTTCGGTCGAGAACGGCAAGGGCTTTGCCCTGGCCGTGCAATGGCACCCCGAGTTCCAGGTCATGGACAACCCGCATTACCTGACCATCTTCCAATCCTTTGGCAAGGCCTGCCGGCATCGCTCGGTACTGCGCCAGAGGCTGTTGCTGTCGGCCTGAACACCGACCGTTCCCAACTATAAAAAGTACCCGCGCAGCCTGGCTGCGCAACTTGATGGAGTAGAAGTCAATGAGTGATAAGAATTCGCAGACCCTTGCCTGGCAATCGATGAGCCGCGACCATCACCTGGCCCCGTTCAGCGATGTCAAACAACTGGCCGAGAAAGGCCCACGCATCATCACCTCGGCCAAGGGCGTGTACCTGTGGGACAGCGAGGGCAACAAGATTCTCGATGGCATGGCGGGCCTGTGGTGCGTGGCGGTCGGCTACGGCCGCGATGAGCTGGCCGACGTTGCCAGCCAGCAGATGAAGCAGCTGCCTTACTACAACCTGTTCTTCCAGACCGCGCACCCGCCTGCGCTGGAGCTGGCCAAGGCAATCGCCGACGTGGCGCCGCAAGGCATGAACCATGTGTTCTTCACCGGCTCCGGTTCCGAAGGCAACGACACCGTGCTGCGCATGGTGCGCCATTACTGGGCGCTGAAGGGCAAGAAGAACAAGAACGTCATCATTGGCCGCATCAACGGTTACCACGGGTCTACCGTGGCGGGCGCAGCCTTGGGTGGCATGAGCGGCATGCACCAGCAGGGCGGGGTGATCCCGGATATCGTGCATATTCCGCAGCCGTACTGGTTCGGTGAAGGCGGCGACATGACCGAGGCCGACTTCGGCGTGTGGGCGGCCGAGCAGTTGGAGAAGAAAATCCTCGAGGTTGGCGTGGACAACGTTGCCGCCTTCATCGCCGAACCGATCCAGGGCGCCGGTGGCGTGATCATTCCCCCGCAAACCTACTGGCCGAAGGTCAAGGAAATCCTGGCCAGGTACGACATCCTCTTCGTCGCCGACGAAGTGATTTGCGGCTTCGGCCGCACCGGTGAGTGGTTCGGTACCGACTACTACGACCTCAAGCCCGACCTGATGACCATTGCCAAGGGCCTGACCTCTGGTTACATCCCCATGGGCGGGGTGATCGTGCGTGACGAAGTGGCCAAGGTCATCAGCGAAGGCGGCGACTTCAACCACGGCTTCACCTATTCCGGCCACCCGGTGGCGGCTGCGGTGGGCCTGGAGAACCTGCGGATTCTGCGTGACGAGCAGATCATCCAGCAGGTGCACGATAAAACCGCGCCATATCTGCAACAACGCCTGCGTGAACTGGCCGACCACCCTCTGGTAGGCGAAGTGCGCGGCCTGGGCATGCTCGGTGCGATCGAGCTGGTGAAAGACAAGGTCACCCGTGCCCGTTACGAAGGCAAAGGTGTCGGCATGATCTGTCGCCAGCACTGCTTCGAAAACGGCCTGATCATGCGCGCCGTGGGCGACACCATGATCATCGCGCCGCCGCTGGTGATCAGCATCGAAGAGATCGACGAGCTGATGGAAAAAGCCCGCAAGTGCCTGGACCTGACCTACGAGGCTGTCCGCTGAAGACACCGGGGCTGCTGCGCAGCCCATCGCCGGCAAGCCAGCTCCCACAGGGACCGCGCTGTTCTTCAGACATGCGCTCTACCTGTGTGGGCTTTAGCCGTGAACACCGGCAAAGCCGGTACCATACACCGGGTTGGATTCTTCGCGGGTGAACCCGCTCCCACAGGGCCAGCGCAATGCTTGAGGTTGGCACCGTACTTGTGGGAGCCCGGCTTGCCGGCGATGGGCCGCAAGGCGGCCCCAGATTGCTTGCCTCACAGGCAGCAAATCCTTCAAGCAATTTGCTTTGTGAGATGAATCATGTACTTTTCAGGGCATTATTTTCCCGTCCGAAAGTCGCGATTCAACTATGAAAGTGCACGAAGAAATCGAAGGCCTGGCAGTACTGATTCGCGACCTGCGCAAGTTCAAAGGCCTGACGCTGGGCGAGCTGGCGCAGCGTATCGGCCGTTCGGTGGGTTTTCTGTCCCAGGTCGAACGCGGCGTATCGCGCCCAACCGTGGCCGACCTCACAGCCATCAGCGAAGAACTCGGCGTCTCGACCGCCTACTTTTACAAGCTGGACAAGCCCCGCGAGCTCGACTGGGTTACCCGCCCTCACGAGCGACGCACGCTGCACCTGGCCGGTGGCATCACCGATGTGCTGGCATCCCCCACGATAACGGGTGCCTTCTCCATGCTCGATAGCCACCTGGAACCGGGCGCCAGCAGTGGCGAGGAGTACCTGGACGACAGCTCGGAGCAGGGCTGCTTCGTGCTTGAAGGCGAGTTGACTGTGTGGCTGGGTGGCGGCGAGCCGGTCACGCTGCGCGCCAGTGATAGTTTTCAACTGCAACCCCACGCCAGTTTTCGCTACGCCAACCTCACCGACAAGCCTACCCGCGTGCTTTGGGTGTTCAGCTGAGAGGCGTTTGGATGCAGGTCACATAGGTAAGCTGTTGTCCCGCTCGACAAGAAACGACCCATCGCAGACTATCAGAAGCTTCCACAAGGATGCCCAGGAACGAATGCCATGGATTGCCTGCCGACGCTGTATACCGATCGCCTTGTACTCACGCCCCTGCGGCTGGAGGATGCACCTGCAATCCAGAAATTGTTCCCGCAATGGGAAGTTGTCCGCTACCTCGATCGTCGCGTCCCATGGCCATATCCGGAAGACGGTGCGCTGGTCTATGTGCGGGATATCGCCCTGCCTGCCATGGCTGCGGGCCGTGAATGGCACTGGATGATCCGCCTGCGCAACGAGGCTGAGTGCACCATTGGCAGCATCAGTTTGTATGAGCAGCCTGGAAACAACAGAGGCTTCTGGCTTGCGCCGCAGTGGTGGGGCATGGGCTACATGCGCGAAGCCTGCAGGGTCATCAACGCCTATTGGTTCGAGGCGTTGTCACGCCCGCTCATGCAGGTTCCCAAAGCCGTTGCCAACCATGCCTCGCGCAAGGTTTCAGAGCATGAGGGAATGCGCAGGGTGAGTACCCGCGATGGATATTCTGTTTCTGGGCCAATGCAGGTCGAGGTATGGGAGCTGACACGCAGTGAATGGTTCGACGGGTCGAAAAACCGCTCACTAGCTTGAGCATTCTGGTCACTCGACCAAGACAAGCCATCACTGGATGCCGTTCAGTGCGCCGCTACACAGGACGGGCGGGGTCAGTACTTCCAGGTCACCGAAGCCGTCAGGTTGCGGGGTGCACCGTAGCTGGCGGTTGTCGCGTTGTTGTACAGCGACAGCAGGTATTTGCGGTCGGTGACGTTGTTCAGGTTCAGCGACGTGCTCCAGTTGCTGTCAATGTCGTAGCTGGTCATCAGGTCAACCAGGCCGTAGGCGTTCTGGTGGATGGCGCTGTTGGTGTCGTTCTCGACGCCGGTCTGCCAGCTAACACGGGCGCCAACCTTCATCTGTGGCAGGGTCGGCAAGCGGTAAGTGACCATGCCGCGCAAGCTGTGGGCCGGCACATATTTGCGCGCACGCTCGCCGTTGTCATCATCAATACGTACATAGGTGTAGCCGGCGAGCAGGTCGAGGCCTGGCGCCACTTCTCCGGACGCCTGCAGTTCTACGCCGTGGCTCTTGAAGTCGCCCGGAGTGTAAACCTCCTGAACCCCGTCGAACCCGGCATCCACGGCCACGTTGCGCTGCTCGGTCTTGAACAGCGCAGCGGTCAGGTGCAGGCGCTCGTCCATCACGCTGCCTTTTACGCCCACTTCCATGCTCTTGCCTTCCAGTGGGTCGAGCAACTTGCCGTCGGTACCGACCACGTTGTACTGCGGGTTGTAGATCTTGGTCCAGCTGCCGTAGATGCTCCATGCCTCGTTCAGGTCGTAGACCAGGCCGGTGTAGGGCGTGACCTTGCCATGGGCGCGCGTGGAGTGTTCTGAACCGTAGCTCTCACCCTTACCGTCGGCGCTGAGCATGCGTGCACCGGCTATCCAGTGCAGGTTATCGGCCAGGCTGAAGCGCGCACCGGTGAATACGCTTTTTTGCGTGTCCTGGAAGTTCTGCGCCAGGTCGTCACTGGTGACGCCAAACGAGGGCATAGGCGTATTGCCCGCCAGGATGTCCGAGAACGAAGTGTTGAAGAAACTGCCATGCTCCAGGTCTTCGTCGTACTCCTGGCCTTTTTGGTGCGTGCGCCCGTACGCGGCCCCGAAGGTCAACTGGTGCTCGCGACCGAACAGGCTGAACGGGCCTTGCACCTTGGCCTCGCCCAGCAGCTGGTGAGCCTCGCTGCGGGTGTGGTTGGCATACGCGTCGGCTACATCACCAGAGACGCCACCTACATAAAGCATGTTGGTGTTCTGCTTTTCCTGCTGCCCGGTGGCCGTGAGCGTGGCGTTCCAGTCATTGCCGAAATCATGCTTCAGCTCGACGAAGGCTCGCTGGGTGTGCAGGTTCCAGTAGGTCCACGGCTGGCCGATGCTGTTGCTGCGCCCGCTGTAGTGGATGGCATTGCCGTCGTTGTCCACCAGTGGCAGGTTGCCCCAAGTGCTGCCGTTGGAATCACTGTTGTGCTGGGAGAAGCCCACAGTCACGGTGTCGGCGTCGGACACATCGAACGCCAGCAGGCCCGCAGCAACGTTGCGCTCGTGGCTGTAGCGGTCCATCCATGAGTTGCCCTTGTCGTGGGAGTAGATGAAGCGCCCGCGCACATTGCCGCTGTCGGTCAGCGGGCCCGCAACATCGACGTCGATACGGCGGCTGTCCCACGAGCCGACGCTGGTGTCGACCTGCGCCTGGAAGGTATCTGTCGGGCGTTTACGCACGAAGTTGACCGTGGCCGACGGGTTGCCGGCACCACTCATCAAGCCATTGGCGCCGTGCAACACGTCAATCTGCTCGTACTCGGCCAGGTCCTGGTCCCCTACCAGCGTGCTGCTTACGAAGGGCATGCCCATGCCGTCGTACTCGAAGGTGTCGATGTCGAAACCGCGCGAAGTGAATTCGGTACGGTCGGTTTCGGTTTGCTCGACGGTTACCGACGGTGCTGCGCGCAGTGCGTCCTTGATACCGGTGATCTTGAAATCGTCCAGCGCCTGGCGGGTGATGGTTGTCACGCCCTGCGGGGTCTGCTTGTCGGTCAGGCCCAGTTTGGTGGTGCTGGATGAAGCCCTGCCTTCGTAGCCCTGGCTCACGCCATCCACCACTTCGCTCGTGCTGTCGATCTGGGTCGCGGGCAGGGTGAGGTTGTCGGCGGCATGAACGACAGGCATGGCGCTGCATGCGCCGACCAGCAGGAGGCGGGCAGGGAGATGACGTTTCACGGGAAATTCCTGAGGCGGGGACTGGTAAAAGGGTTACAGATTTCGTGCGAATGAGAATCTACGTCAAATGAGAAGGTATATTGATAAATAATGTTTCATGCTTCTTCACTCTCGCGCGGTTGGGCCTCAATGGATGGCACATGGGAGTGGCGACCCCGGACCTTGCGCCGTAGCTGTGGGAGCGGGTTCACCCGCGAAGAATGCGACGCGGTGTATGACATCGGGTTGCCTAACGCAGACGCGTATATGGGCAGTCGCCAGCAACCATAAAAGCGTTGAGTCTTCGCCTGAACCCGTAGGCGTGCCGCTGGTCGCTTTGGCTTCGCAAACGGTAGATTCCATTCCGGTTTGTACGATAGTTTTCGTACTGGCAGCAATGATGTATGACAATCGGGTTCAGAGAGGCCCGGTGCGCAGAGATAGCTGCGCTTGAATCAGCGGGAGTACCCAGACCATGAAGATTCTGTTCGAAGGGGATAGCGGAAAAGCACTGTGCGAGCACTGCCAGGCAGTGGTGACCACTCGCTATGCCCGCCGGGATGTACCGTTCAGCGATGGCAAGGGTGTGGCCAGGGACATATTGGTGGGCGTGTGTACCCGTTGCGATGGCGTGGTCGCGCTTCCACCGCAATCCACACCAGCCATTCACGAGGCGCGCAAGCAGCAGCTCAAGTCTATCGAGGCACGTTTACCAGCGGTCTACCTGGATGTGCTGGATGCGGCTATGCATGCGGTCAGTCGCGAGGCGGGCGCCAATCTGCGCAAGGTGTTTCTTGCGTACTATTTTCAGCAACTGGCGCAGGTGCAGCAGGGTGGGCAATTGCAGGCTGCGCATCAAGCATTCGTCCAGGCCCTGGATGAACAGCGAGAGCAGCGTGGGCTCGCGCGTTCCAGTGCTACTCGACGGTTGTCGATGAAGGTCAACCCGCACATGGCGCAGGACATGCTTGCGCTGCAACAACGAACAGGCGTGAACCAGACCGAGTTGTTGAAGGCTGTAATCGCTCTTATCCAGGCGGATGTACTGGAAGAGCGGGACGAGGAAGTGATTCTGGCCCTGCAGCGGCTGGCGCGGTTGGCTTTGTAGTCAGGGTTTGATTGCGATCAAGGCCCTGATGCATGACGCTCACATCGGCATGCGCAAAAAACCGCTGAGCTAGTCGCAAGCGGCGATGTTGCGCAGGCAACAGTGATCCGACAGCGTGTTTGACCACATGCAGTCAACATCGGCGACCAATTCCACTAACCCGTTGAAAGTAAAGCAATCCAGCCGATGGCACGCTTGCTGCTCCTGCCTCCTTGCACCCCAAGGATTCTCAAGGAGCCTCCCCATGAGCCACGCCCCACTCAAGTTCGCCTACTGGGTCCCCAACGTCAGCGGTGGCCTGGTGGTCAGCACCATCGAGCAGCGCACCAGCTGGGACATCGACTACAACCGCAAGCTTGCGCAAATCGCTGAAAAAGCCGGCTTCGACTACGCCCTGTCGCAAATCCGCTTCACCGCCGGCTACGGCGCCGACAACCAGCATGAGTCGGTCACCATCAGCCATGCGCTGCTGGCGGCCACGGAAAAGCTCAAGGTCATCGCCGCCATCCTGCCAGGGCCGTGGAACCCGGCGCTGGCGGCCAAGCAGTTGGCCAGCATCGACCAGTTCACCAATGGCCGCATCGCCATCAACGTGGTGTCGGGCTGGTTCAAGGGCGAGTTCCACGCCATCGGTGAGCCGTGGCTGGACCACGACGAGCGCTATCGCCGTTCCGAGGAGTTCATCCGCACGCTCAAGGGCATCTGGACGCAAGACAACTTCACCTTCAACGGCGACTTTTATCGCTTCCGTGACTACAACCTCAAACCCAAGCCACTGCAGCAACCGCACCCCGAGATCTTCCAGGGCGGCAGCTCGCGGGCGGCGCGGGACATGGCCGCGCGGGTGTCGGACTGGTACTTCACCAACGGCAACAGTGTGGAAGGGATCAAGGCCCAGGTCGATGACATCCGCGCCAAGGCCGCAGCCAACGGCCACTCGGTCAAGGTTGGGGTGAATGCCTTCATCATTGCCCGCGACACAGAGGAAGAGGCGCGCGCGGTGTTGCAGGAAATCATCGACAAGGCCAACCCCGAGGCGGTGCGTGCGTTCGGCAACGAGGTAAAGCACGCCGGGGCTGCCAGCCCGGAAGGCGAGGGCAACTGGGCCAAATCCAGCTTCGAGGACCTGGTGCAGTACAACGATGGCTTCAAGACCAACCTGATCGGCACGCCGCAGCAAATTGCCGAGCGTATCGTTGCGCTGAAGGCAGTAGGGGTGGATTTGATCCTGTCCGGCTTCCTGCATTTCCAGGAGGAAGTGGCGTACTTCGGCGAGCACGTGTTGCCGCTGGTGCGTGAGCTGGAAGCCGGGCGCAGTGTAGACAAGGCAGTGGCCTGAGGCCTGTACCGAATGGCCGGGGGCGCTTTGCGCCCCTTTCCGGCCGGTACGGCGCCCGGCAAGGCTGCTCTCGCGGGGCATTAGCCTGGCTTATGCAGGGTAAGCAGATATCACTTTTCCAACGTCAGCTTTCAGCGGCATTCTGTTTGCTCCATACCCCGCACGAGCCTGCCAATGCCCTCCGTCACCCCGTCCATTGCCCCTGCCATTTCAGAACTTGCACCAGGCTTTCGTGCCCTGAGCATCGTTGCGCACGCCGCACCGATCCAGCAGCCACAGGTTGCCAGCCAGGCACTTGAGCAAGCTTGCACGACGGTGCTGGCGGGTGGTCCTGCATGGGCTGATGCGCACCTTGCGGCCTGGGCCGAAGTGTTCCAGGCCTTTGGCGCCAAACCCAAGCGTACACCGTGTTCTGCCGATGCCCTGCGCAAGCGTGTGCTGCGCGATGGCAGCATACCGGGCATCGACCCGGTGGTAGACCTGTACAACGCCATCAGCCTGCAGTACGCGGTACCCGTCGGTGGCGAGAACCTGGCGGCTTATTCAGGTGCGCCACGGTTGCTGGTTGCCGACGGCGGCGAGTTGTTCGACTGTTACAAGGATGGCGTGCTGGCCAACGACCCGCCTGCACCGGGCGAGGTCGTATGGCGTGATGACCATGGCGTGACCTGCCGGCGCTGGAATTGGCGCCAGGGGGTACGCACGCGGCTGGATGCCGATGCGCAGCAAATGTGGTTCATTCTCGAGAGCCTGCCGGCGATGCCGCTTGCTGCCTTGCATGAAGCAGGGGAACGGTTGGTGGATGGGCTGCGGCAGATGATGCCTGGGGTAGTCATCGAAGCACCTGTACTGCTCTGAAACCTCGCATACCGTGCAGGGGCCATAACACTTGGCGTCGGTTTCAGGATGCGCCTGGTCGTTCGCACGCAACCCCCTGGCGCCACAAGTGCCATGCTTGCAGGATGCCTTCGGACCAGCGTGCGCAGATGCGCGGCCGTGGGCAAGGAGGCCGTCGGCGCTGCGCAACCGTGACGTGGCCGACGCGCCGCAGCAGAACACGCTGGATACCTGCCCTCACAATAATTCAGGCGGGGTCCGTGATGCCGAGGTCCGCTGTATGCCTGATGAACTGCTCCACCTGCCTGTGATCCACCGTATTCTGGCCCGTGACAAGGCTACCCCCGGCGCCCTGTTGCCGATCCTGCATGCCATCCAGCACGACATCGGCTTCATCCCCGATGCCGCTGTGCCGGAAATTGCCCATGCCCTGAACCTCAGCCTGGCCGAGGTGCGCGGGGTGATCAGCTTTTACCACGACTTTCGTACTTCGCCGCCGGCGCGCCACACCCTGCGCCTGTGCCGCGCCGAATCGTGCCAAAGCCGTGGCGCCGAGGCACTGGCCGCGCAACTGCGTGATCAGCTGGCACTGGACGACCATGGCACCAGCGCCGACGGTGCCATCAGCCTGCGCCCGGTTTACTGCCTGGGCGCCTGTGCCTGCTCGCCAGCGCTGGAGCTGGATGGCCAGGTGCATGCGCGGCTTACCCCTGAGCGCCTGCGTGCATTGGTAAACGCTTGCCGGGAGGACGCAGCATGCTGAAGCTCTACATTCCCTGCGACTCGGTGGCCCGTGCCGTGGGGGCCGACCAGGTTGCCGATGCCTTGCAGCGCGAGGCCGAGCGCCGCCAGCTGCCGCTGGACATCCAGCGCACCAGCTCACGCGGGCTGTACTGGCTGGAGCCGCTGATCGAGTGCGACAGTGCGCAAGGGCGCCTTGGTTTCGGCCCGGTTACTGCGCAAGACGTGCCGTCACTGCTCGACGCCCTGGCCGGTGACCCCGGGGGCCATTCGCTGGCGTTGGGGCTGGTCGAAGAAATCCCTTACCTGAAAACCCAGCAGCGGTTGCTGTTCGCCCGCGCCGGCATCACTCGCCCGTTGTCGCTGGACGACTATCGCGCCCATGGCGGTTTTGCCGGCCTTGAAGCGGCCGTGGCCCTGAACGGTGCCGAGGTGGTCGCTGCCGTGCTCGACTCCGGCCTGCGTGGCCGTGGCGGTGCGGCGTTCCCCGCCGGCATCAAGTGGCGCACCGTGCGCGACGCCGGGGCTGGGCAGAAGTACGTGGTATGCAACGCCGACGAGGGCGACTCCGGTACCTTCGCCGACCGTATGCTGATGGAAGGCGACCCCTTCCTGCTAATCGAAGGCATGATCATTGCCGGCCTGGCCGTGGGCGCCGACAAGGGCTACATCTATGTGCGCTCGGAATACCCGGATGCCATTCGCGTGCTGGACCAGGCCTTTGCCATTGCGCGTGACGCCGGCTACCTCGGTACTGACGTCGCCGGCAGCGGCCAGGCGTTCGACCTTGAAGTGCGGGTGGGTGCCGGCGCCTATATCTGCGGCGAAGAAACTGCGCTGCTCGAGTCCATCGAAGGCAAGCGCGGCATCGTCCGCGCCAAGCCGCCACTGCCTGCGCTGCAAGGCCTGTTCGGCCTGCCGACGCTGGTGCACAACGTGCTCACCCTGGCTTCGGTGCCCATCATCCTGGCCAAGGGCGCGGCGTTCTATCGCGATTTCGGCATGGGCCGCTCGCTGGGCACCATGCCGTTCCAGCTGGCCGGCAACATCCGCCAGGGGGGACTGGTGGAACGTGCCTTCGGCCTGACCCTGCGCGAGCTGGTGGAGGGTTATGGCGGTGGTACGGCCAGTGGCCGGCCGCTGAAGGCTGCGCAGGTCGGCGGCCCGCTCGGCGCCTGGGTACCCCCCAGCCACTTCGACACCCCGCTGGACTATGAAGCCTTCGCCGCCATGGGCGCGATGCTCGGCCACGGCGGTGTGGTGGTGGCCGACGACACCCTGAACATGGCCAGCATGGCGCGCTTCGCCCTGCAGTTCTGCGCCGAAGAATCCTGCGGCAAGTGTACCCCGTGCCGCATCGGCTCCACCCGGGGCATGGAAGTGGTCGAGCGGTTGATCGCATCGACTGATTTAACCGAACGCCACGACCAGGCCCTGTTGCTGCGCGACCTCTGCGACACCATGCAGTATGGCTCGCTATGCGCCATGGGCGGCATGACTGCTTACCCCGTGGCCAGTGCCCTCAAGTACTTCCCCGCCGATTTTGGGCTTACCACCACGGAGGCCGCGCAGTGATCAATTTCTTCGACCCCGCTTCTGATAAATGCAGCGACCTCGGCACCCCGGCCCGTGACAGCGACGTGCAGGTCAGCCTGAGCATCGACGGCCGTGCCATCAGCGTGCCTGCCGGCACCTCGGTGATGCGCGCCGCGGCCATGCTCGGCACCAGCATCCCCAAACTGTGTGCCACCGACAGCCTTGAAGCCTTCGGCTCATGCCGCATGTGCATGGTGGAAATCGAAGGCATGCGCGGCTACCCGGCGTCCTGCACCACGCCGGTCAGCGAAGGCATGGTGGTGCGTACCGAAACGCCACGCCTGGCCGGCCTGCGCCGCAACGTGATGGAGTTGTACATTTCTGACCACCCGCTGGACTGCCTGACGTGCTCGGCCAACGGCAACTGCGAGCTGCAGACCGTGGCCGGCCAGGTGGGCCTGCGCGAGGTGCGCTACGGCTACGACGGCGCCAACCACCTGGCCGAGAAAAAGGACGTATCCAACCCGTATTTCGATTACGAGCCCAGCAAATGCATCGTCTGCAGCCGCTGTGTGCGCGCCTGCGAAGATATCCAGGGCACCTTCGCCCTGACCATCACCGGCCGCGGTTTCGAGTCGCGGGTGGCGGCAGCGGGCGGCGATAACTTCCTCGCTTCCGAATGCGTGTCGTGCGGCGCCTGCGTACAGGCCTGCCCAACCGCGACGCTGACGGAAAAGAGCCTGGTGCAGCTTGGTCAGCCTGAGCGTTCGGTTATCACCACCTGCGCCTACTGCGGCGTCGGTTGTTCGTTCCGCGCCGAAATGAAAGGCGACCAGCTGGTGCGTATGGTGCCGGACAAGAACGGCGGGGCCAACCACGGCCACGCCTGCGTCAAGGGCCGCTTCGCCTGGGGCTACGCCACCCACCCGGATCGCATTACCAAGCCGATGATCCGCAAGCGCCTGGAAGACCCGTGGCAGGAAGTGAGCTGGGACGAAGCGGTGGCCTACGCTGCTAGCGAGTTCCGACGCATCCAGCTCAAGTACGGGCGTGATTCCATCGGTGGCATCACCTCCAGCCGCTGCACCAACGAAGAAGCCTACCTGGTGCAAAAACTGGTACGCACGGCGTTCGGCAACAACAACGTCGATACCTGTGCGCGGGTGTGCCACTCGCCCACCGGCTATGGCCTGAAACAGACCTTGGGTGAATCGGCCGGCACGCAAAGCTTTGATTCGGTGATGCAGGCCGACGTGGTGCTGGTGATCGGCGCCAACCCCACAGACGCCCACCCGGTGTTCGGCTCGCAGCTTAAGCGCCGCCTGCGTCAGGGCGCGCGGCTGATCGTGATAGACCCACGGCGCATCGACCTGGTCGACTCGCCGCACGCCCGCGCCGAGCTGCACCTGCAATTGCGCCCGGGCACCAACGTGGCCATGCTCAACGCCCTGGCCCACGTGATCGTCACCGAGGGCCTGCTGGCCCAGCGCTTCATCGATGCCCGCTGCGAAACCGAAGACTTTGCCCGCTGGCGCGACTTCGTCAGCCAGGCAGACAACGCCCCCGAGGTGCTGGGCCCGGTCTGTGGCGTGCCCGCCGAGCAGATCCGCGCCGCGGCGCGCCTGTATGCCACCGGTGGCAACGCGGCCATCTACTACGGCCTGGGCGTGACCGAGCACAGCCAGGGCAGCACTGCGGTGATGGGCATCGCCAACCTGGCCATGGCCACCGGCAATATCGGCCGTGAAGGGGTAGGGGTGAACCCGCTACGTGGGCAGAACAACGTGCAGGGTTCGTGCGACATGGGCTCGTTCCCCCATGAGCTGCCCGGCTATCGGCATATTTCCAACGAGGGCGTGCGCGCCGAGTTCGAGCGCGCCTGGGGCGTGACCTTGCAGCCCGACCCGGGCCTGCGCATCCCCAACATGTTCGAGGCAGCGCTGGACGGCAGCTTCAAGGCCCTGTACTGCCAGGGCGAGGACATCGCGCAGAGCGACCCCAACACCCAGCATGTCACGGCGGCCTTGCACGCCATGGAATGCGTGGTGGTGCAGGACATTTTCCTCAACGAAACGGCCAAATTTGCCCATGTGTTCCTGCCGGGCTGCTCGTTCCTGGAAAAGGACGGCACCTTCACCAATGCCGAGCGGCGCATTTCGCGGGTGCGCAAGGTAATGGAGCCGCTGGCCGGCAAGGCCGACTGGGAAGCGACCGTGGCCCTGGCCAACGCCTTGGGCTACCCGATGACCTACCGTCACCCGTCCGAGATCATGGACGAGATCGCCCGCCTGACGCCGACCTTCCGCCGCGTCAGCTACGCCGAAATCGACCGCCATGGCAGCCTGCAGTGGCCGTGCAACGACGCCGCGCCCGACGGCACGCCGACCATGCACATCGACCAGTTCGTGCGTGGCAAGGGCCGCTTCATGCTCACCGGCTATGTGCCCACCGACGAAAAGGTCAACAACCGCTATCCGTTACTGCTGACGACCGGGCGCATCCTCAGCCAGTACAACGTCGGCGCCCAGACCCGGCGTACCGGCAACGTCGCCTGGCATGACGCCGACCGCCTGGAAATTCACCCGACTGACGCCGAAAGCCGAGGCATCCAGGACGGTGACTGGGTTGGCATTGGCAGCCGCGCGGGGCAGACCGTGCTGCGCGCCAAGGTCAGTGCGCGGGTAGCGCCGGGGGTGGTGTACACCACGTTCCACTTCCCCGAGTCGGGGGCCAACGTGATTACCACCGACAACTCCGACTGGGCCACCAACTGCCCCGAGTACAAGGTGACAGCAGTGGAAGTGGTGAAAGTGTTCCAGCCATCGCAATGGCAAAAGCGCTACCAGGACTTCAGTGACGAACAGCGGCGCCTGCTGCAAGAGCGCCGTACAGCAGAGCAAGCCGAGGTGCGCCGATGAGCAGCGACAACCTGGTCAAGATGGCCAACCAGATTGCCCATTACTTCGACAGCGAACCAGACCGGGCGCTGGCGGTGCAGGGGGTGCGCCAGCATTTGCTAAGCTTCTGGACGCCGGCCATGCGCCGGCAACTGGCGGAATGGATCGAGGCCAATGCAGGAGAGGGGCTGGACCCGAAGGTTCTGGAGGCGATGCCGTAGCGGATTTGCGCGGTCCTACAGGGACCGCGCCAATTGCGCCAATCGTGTCAATCGCATCAGCCGCGGGCTAATTCGGCCTGGTGGGCGATGGCTTCCTCGCTCTTGAGCACCAGCACATCTCCCTCAAGGGCATCCAGCACCACCTCCGAAGTATTGCCAATCAACGCCCCGGAAATCCCCGTGCGGCACACCGTACCAATCACCGTCACCACCGCCTCGAGCTTCTTCTCGGTATGCGGAATCAGCACATCCGCCGGCCCTTCGGCCACATGCAGGCATTCTTCGCTGATGCCGTACTCGGCCTGGAACGCCTTGCACGCTTCGCGGTAGCGCTGTTCGATGGTCTCGCTCAGCTGGTAGGTCGGGTCGGAGGCCGACAGCATTGGCGACGGGTGGGCGCTGATGACATGCAGTTCGCCCTTGGCCAGTTTGGCAATCTCGAAGCCATGGTCGATGATGCTGGCATGCAGGCGGCGATGGTCTTCGTCCTGGTTGCCCACGTCCACCGCGGCCAGAATCTTGCCACCGGTCCACGGCCGTTCGCTCTTGACCATCAGCACGGCACACGGGCATTGACGCAGCAGCTTCCAGTCACTGGGGGTGAGCAGGGCCTTCTTCAGCGGGTTGTCCGGGCGGTGTTCCTTGATTACCAGATCGCAGCCCTCGGCCTGCTGTACGTAGATGATGGTGTCGTGCAGGTTGTCGCGCCAAGCCGCCTCATGGGTGATGTTGTCGTAGCCGTCATCATGCAGCTGGCTGCTCAGCAGGCTCAGCAGCGCAGTGTGATCATGCCGTTTATCGCACATCAGCAGGTGCAGGCGTGCGCCGGTGACGCCGGCGATCAGCTTGGCCCGGGTCAGCGCCCGGCTGTGGGCGTGCTCAGGGTCGAGGACGACGAGGATGCTGCGGACGGCTTGCATGGGCGTTAGCTCCCTTCAAAGGTGGCGACCGATGCCTGACTATAGACAGGGCGCGCCTAGCTGGCGCTTGATGTACATCAACAAGCATAGTCACTGGCGCCGCCCGCCGCCGCCGGTATAATCGCCGGCCCTGCCTGTTCTGTGTGGTTGCACGCTTATGTCCCTGATCCCCGAAATCGATGCCTTTCTTGGCTGCCCGACGCCAGACGCCTGGATCGAAGCGGCGCTCGCCGACCAGGAAACCCTGCTGATCGACCACAAGAACTGCGAATTCAAGGCCGCGAGCACGGCCTTGAGCCTGATGGCCAAATACAACACCCACCTCGACCTGATCAACATGATGTCGCGCCTGGCCCGCGAGGAGCTGGTGCACCACGAACAGGTGCTGCGCCTGATGAAGCGCCGTGGCGTGCCACTGCGGCCGGTGTCGGCGGGGCGCTATGCCTCGGGGCTGCGCCGCTTGGTGCGCGCCCACGAGCCCGTCAAACTGGTGGACACACTGGTTGTGGGGGCGTTCATCGAGGCACGCAGTTGCGAGCGCTTTGCGGCGCTGGTGCCGCACCTGGACGAAGAGCTGGGCCGCTTCTATCACGGCCTGCTGAAGAGCGAAGCGCGCCATTACCAGGGCTACCTGAAACTGGCGCACAACTATGGGGATGAGGCAGACATCGCCCGCCGGGTTGAACTGGTGCGCGCTGCAGAAGTGGAGCTGATCCAGTCTCCGGACCAGGAACTGCGCTTCCACAGCGGTATCCCGCAGGCGCTGGCCGCCTGATTTGCACCAGGCGGCCAGGTTTCAGTTGCGCCGGCCCAGCAGCAGCCCCACCACCAGCCCCAGGCCGGCGGAAATGGCTACGGTCTGCCACGGGTGGCCGCCGATATAGTCCTGGGTGGCGTCCACCACCGGTTGCGCCTTGTCCCGCACATTGCCAGCGGCCTGGCGCGCCTGTTTCAGTTTCAGGCTGACCTGCGCTCGCAGGGTTTCTGCTTCTTCACCCACCAGGGTGGCACTGTCGTTCAGCAGTTTTTCCGATTCTTCGATCAGCGATTGCAGTTCGCTGAATACCTGGTCCTTGATCTGATCGCTGTCGGTCAGCGTGGCGTTTTTACGGGCCATGAACTCGTCCTCGTTGATGGGTAGTGTGAACAATGGATGCCGCTGCGTCGGGAAAGTTGCGGTGGCTTTCCGATGTTGCGTTGCCTGGGTGTAAGATAGCGGCCATTTTCAAACCTGCAGGTACCTTCATGAGTTTCAATCTGGCCAACATGAGCTTCGAGGAACGGGCGCAGATCGAGGCAGAGAAGGCGCGGCTGTTCGAGATGTGGCAAAGCAACCTGGGCAAGGCCAAGGGCGATGCGGCCCGGCTGATTGCCGAAAAGCCGCGGCGCAAGGGTAAATGGGCCGAGTGGGTACGCGCCGAACTGGACGCCATGTCGCCGCCCGAATACGCCAGCATGGTGCGCAGCGAAGTCAACAAGCTGATGGCCGCCGCCAGCGCCAGCCGCTGAACAGTCCCGACGGGCGCTTACCAGTAGGCGCCTTTGGGCAGGTCCAGCTTGCCCTCGTCAGTAAAGCGCACCGTCCCCAGCAACCCGCCTGCCAGCTTGCCGCGTAGCTTGTAGGGCAAACCCTTCAGCGAGTCCACCGTGCCCAGCCCATAGGCCTGCCGCAGGAAGGAAAATGCCGTGATGCTCACCGGCACCACGATCACCGCTTCGTCATAGCGGCCAATGTGCCCCTGCTGGTCGCTGACCCCAGCGGCCAGCGGCTGGCCGTTCACCTCCAGGTTAAGGGCGATGCCGTTGTAGTCGATCGGCGACTCGTTGGGGTTTTGCACCCGCATTTTCACGGCCATGCGCAGTTCCAGTTCCTGCCCGGGCAGCGGTTCGATGCCGATCACGCTGATGTTGACGGGGTCGCGTGGCTGGAACAGTGCGCAAGCGCCCAGGCCATAAGCCATCAGCAGGACGAGAAACAGGCGGGTACAGCGGTACAGGCGGGCAGTCATTGAGGGCGACCTTGCCGGAGTGGGCGAGTAGTCAGTGTGGCAAATGCGCGTCGGCGTTGAAAGTCTCCTTGCAGATGAAAGATACTGTTTCTCATTAACGCCCGATAACTCATCCCACTGGCTGTTCCCAAACCCATGCTGACGTCACCCGTGTCGGGCCTGCTGGCGACTTTCCAGGAGCATTACGACGACCTGTTGCAGTTTCTGACCCGGCGCATGAGCGACCGCCAGCGCGCCGCCGACGTGGCGCAGGAAACCTACCTGAAGCTGGTGAAAGTCGATGCCCAGGCGGTGCCGGTGCTGCACGCTCGCAGCTTCATCTTCCGCGTGGCCGGTAACCTGGCAATCGATGCCTTGCGCCGTGAGCAGCGCCTGGCTGCCAGCCATGACGACTGTGACGCAGCGGGTGAGCTGGCCTGCCCGGCGCCAGCGCCCGAGGCGATGTTGCTGGCCCGGGAGCGCCTGCAGATCCTTGACGATGCGCTACTGAAACTGCCCGACAATGCCCGCCAGGCATTGTTGCTGAACCGCGTCGAAGGCCTGACCCAGGCGCAGATTGCACAGCGGCTGGGGGTTTCCGAGAGCATGGTGGCCAAGTATATCGGCCAGGCCCTGCGCCATTGCCGCGACTGGCTCAAGCAGGCGGGTGTGGCGGCCTCTGTGGTGTTGCTGGTTGCCGCTGTGGCGGGTTGGCAGCAAGCGCCGATGTTGCTGGCCGACTACCACACCGCGGTGGGTGAACGGCAGGTGGTTACCTTGGTGGACGGCACGCGGGTGACACTGAACAGCGCCAGTGCGTTGAGTGTGGTGTTCAGTGAGCACGAACGCCGGGTGGTGCTGGATGCCGGTGAGGCCCTGTTCGAGACCACGGATGATCCGCGGCCGTTTGTGGTCGAGACGGCAGGTGAGCGGGTGCAGGGTGGTGCCGCCACCTTCAGCGTGCGTCGCGATGGCCGCGTGGTGTTGGCACGCGGTGAAGCCAAGGTCGGCGAACATGAACTGGCGGTGGCGGCCGATGCCGGTGCGCAGATGGCCTGGCAGCGCGGCAAGCTGATCTTCAACGGCAAACCGCTGGGGCAGGTGCTGACGGAGCTTGAGCGTTACCGGCATGGGCGCATCGTGCTGTCCGACAGCAAGCTGGCGGCGATGGAGGTGAGCGGGGTGTTTGACCTGGACGAGCCTGAAGCACTGCTGCGCACACTTGAGCAGCGGTATGGGCTGAAGGTGACCTACCTGCCGTGGTTGGCTGTGGTTCATTGATCAGCCTTGTGCTGCGAAGAGGTCGGCACAGAAATAAAAATATTTTCCATTTGGTACTGCAAGTTCCTGCAAGCCAGATCGTCGTAGTGGGACTGATCAGCAACCCATTCTCATTTACGACTTGTCAGGAAGCTCATTCGTGCCTCTGATGCTCAAGCCTTTGCACCGCCGTCGCGGTTCATTTCACCACGCCCTGGTGTCCTGCAGTGCCCTGGCCATGCTGGTCGGCCCCCTGCATGCGTGGGCCGCGACTACTGCCGAACAGCCCCACATGCAAGCTCGCCAGGTTCAGCTCGACCTGCCAGCGCAGCCGCTGGACCAGGCCCTGACCACCTTTGCCGACCAGGCCGGCCTGCACTTGCTGTACACCACAGGTGACGTCGCAGGTATTGCCAGCCCGGCGTTGCACGGCAGCTACAGCGTCGAGCAGGCGCTGCAGCAGTTGCTGGCCGGCAGCGGCATGAGCTGGCACTTCAGCGATGCGCGCACCGTAACCCTGCGCAAGGCCCAGGCAGCGCCGCAGGCGGTTAACCTGAAGCCGATCGAAGTCAGCGTGGCCTCGCGCACCAGCACCGCAATCAGTGAAATCCCTGGCACTGTCTGGGTGGTCGACCAGCAGCAGCTGCGTGAGCAGATCGACAGCGGCGTCAGCCTGAAGGAAGCCATCGGCAAGCTGGTACCTGGCCTGGACCTGGCGCCAGAAGGGCGCACCAACTATGGCCAGAACATGCGCGGGCGCAGCGTGCTGGTGATGATCGACGGGGTCAGCCAGAACAGCTCGCGCGGCCTGTCGCGCCAGTTCGACAGCATTTCGCCTTTCAACGTCGAGCGCGTCGAAGTGCTGTCCGGCGCCAGCGCCATCTACGGCGGTGGTGCCACTGGCGGCATCATCAACATCGTGACCAAAAAGGGTGAACCGGGCCCGGCACGCTTCGAGACCCAGCTCGGTGCCAGCAGCGGCTTCAACAACAGCGATGACCTCGCCACCCGCTTTGCCCAGTCGATCAGTGGCGGCAACGAGCGGGTCAATGCCCGCCTGGGTATTTCTGGTGAGCAGAATGAAGCCTTCTACGACGGCGCCGGCGACCAGATTTTCATCGACAACACCCAGACCGACCTGCAATACAACCGCACCATCGACGTGCTCGGCTCCCTGGGCTTGCAGTTGAACGACCAGCAGAGCCTCGACCTGTTGGCCCAGTACTACGATTCGGGCAACCACGGCAGCACGGGTATCTACTTCCCCAACCTCAACTACAACGCACCATCCGACCTGGAAGACGCCGAGCTGCGCAGCGGTTATTCGTCGGACCTGGAGCCGCGTACCCGGCGCCTGTTGCTGAACGCCAATTACCACCACAGCGACGTGCTGGGCCAGGACTTCTACTTGCAGGCCTCGTACCGCAAGGAAGACGACAACTTCTACCCGTTCCCGTACTACAACCGCGCCACGCCTACCGGCTCGCGCGGGGTGTACTTTGCTGCCTCGCAGCAGAACTTCGAGGTCACCAGCCTCAAGGGCCTGTTCGCCAAGCAGTGGGACACGTTGAAGTTGACCTACGGCGTTGACCTTGACCGCGAGCGCTTCAACGCCGAGCAGACCACGTTCAACGCCTTGACCTCGTCCGAGTCGGGCGGCCTTGAGTTGGAAAAGGACAGCAAAGCGGCGCGCTACCCCAGCTACCGGGTCGATGGTGTGTCGGTGTACGCCCAGCTGGATTGGCATGCCACCGACAACCTGACGTTCTCCGGCGGTGCCCGTCGCCAACAGATGGACGTGGACGTCAGCGACTTCAAGGGCGTGCCGGGCGGTAGCAACGATTATCAGGTCAACCTGTTCAACGTCGGCGCCATCTACGACTTCAAGAACGGCCACCAGGTATGGAGCAACTATGGCGAAGGTTTCGACCTGCCGGACCCTGCCAAGTACTACGGCAAGCCGGGCCTGAGCGTGGCCGACAACCCGCTGGCTGGCATCAAGAGCCGCCAGGTTGAACTGGGCTGGCGCTATGCCGACCTGGACTGGGATGCCCAGGCGGCGCTGTACTACATCTGGTCGGACAAGATCATCAACGTCGATTCGCAAACGCTGACGATCAACGTGCAAGAGCAGAAGAGCCGCGACTTCGGCTTTGAAGGTGCGTTGACCCGGCACTTCCAGACGGGCTGGGAGGCGGGCGGTACCCTGCACCTCACCCGCTCCGAGGAAGAGGCCGCTGACGGCGGCTGGATCAAGCGTGATGCGCGCTATGCATCCTTGTCCAAGGCCACTGCATTCGTTGGCTGGAAAGGCGATGGCCGCAGTGCGCGGTTGCAGGCCAACCATGCGTTCAGCCTGAAGGACGATGCCGACCACGAGATCGACGGTTACACCACCTTCGATTTGCTGGGCAGCCAGGACACCGGCTTCGGCACCTTCAGCGCCGGCATCCAGAACCTGCTGGACAAGCAATACAGTACGGTCTGGGGCCAACGCGCGACGCTGTTCTATTCGCCGACTTACGGCCCGGCCTACCTGTATGACTACCAGGGGCGCGGGCGTACCTACACCCTGACCTGGAGCATGGCTTACTAACCCTTCTCCAAGGCGTGCCCGGCCCCTTGTAGGAGCGGCCTTGTGTCGCGATAGGGCCGCAAAGCGGCCCCGGCGAACTATGCGGCGACGCTGAAATCGTGGGGGCGCTTCGCACCCCATCGCGACACAAGGCCGCTCCTACAGGGGTAGCGCATCAGGCAAACGCCGCGATCAAATCCTCGGCAAACGCCTGCTGCGCTTCACCCGTCACCTGCGCCCGATGCCGGGCCAGGGTAAATGGCACCACAAAATCCAGCCCCGGGTCCAACGCCCATAACAACCCCTCGGCCTCCCACGCCTGCGCGCAGTGGCAGGGCAGGTAACCCATATGCCGCCCCGACAGAATGAACGTCAGCACGCTCTCGATCTGCTCCGCTACCGCCATGCTGTGCCGGCTCTGGAACGGCTCACCGCCTTTGAGAAACCGGTAGGGATGGCGCACCTGGTCCATCTCCAGCAACCGCTCAAGCTCAACACCCGATTCGCCGAACAGCACATGCCCCTTGCCGCAATACAGCCGTTGCCGCTCCTGGAACAATGGCTGGTAATCAAAGGCCGCCTGCTTGCCGGAGAAGTAGCTGATGGCGTAATCCAGCCGCTGCTCCAGCAACAACCGCTCCAGCTCCGCTGGCGGTGCACTGATCAGCTCCAGCTGCACTGATTCCTCTCGTGTGCGGAACGCCGCGATGGCCGCCGCCAGTTTCAGGCTCACTGCCTTGTCCTGGTTTTCTGCCATGCCGATGCGCACGGTCCCCAGCAGCCGACCGGCAACACCGTTGGCCTGCTGGCGGAACTGCTCGATGTTCAGAAGTAGCCCACGCGCTGCATCCAACAGCAACGCGCCTTTCTCCGTCAGGTGAAAGCCACCCTTGCCTCGGCTGCACAGGCGGTAGCCCAGGCGTGTTTCCAGCTGCGCCATGCGCTGGCTGATGGTGGGCTGGCTCAGGCCCAGCACGCCTTGCGCGGCGCTGAAGCCCCCGGCCTCGACTACAGTGACGAACAGCCGCAGCAGGTGCAGGTCGGGGTCGTGCACTTGTCCGAGCATTACATTGCTCCTGATGAATGTCAGCTTTGCAAACTTGCCATTCCTGCAATGTAACCCGGCTGGCATGCTCGCGGAATCCACCCATTTGCCGAGGTGTCCGTCATGCGTCGATCGTTGTGCCTGTTGTCCCTGTTTCTGGCCCTGCCGCTGCAGGCCGAAGAAAAGGTCGTCAACCTCTACAGCTGGGCCGACTACGTCGCCCCGCAAACGCTTCAGCGTTTCGAACAGGAAACCGGCTACAAGGTGCGGTATGACACCTTCGACACCACCGAAGTGCTGGAGACCAAGTTACTCACCGGTGGCAGTGGTTACGATGTGGTGGTGCCATCGTCGACCGTGCTGGCCCGGGCGCTCAAGGCCAATGCCCTGCAAGCGCTCGACCCCCAGGGCATGCCCGGCTACAGCAACCTCGACAAGGACCTGCTGGCCAAGCTGGCCGAGGCCGACCCCGGCAACCGCCATGCCGTGCCGTACACCTGGGGTACGCTGGGCCTTGGGGTGAATGTGGAGGCGGTGCGCCAGCGCCTGGGCGACGTGCCGCTGGACAGCCTCGACTTGCTGTTCAAACCCGAATACGCCAGCCGGTTGAAGGACTGTGGCATCGCCATGCCCGATTCGCCGCAGGAAGTGATTGGCGTGGCCCTGAACTACCTGGGCAAGGACCCTTACAGCCGGGACAAGGATGACCTGGCCGCCGCGCAGCAGCTGCTGAGCCAGCTGCAACCCTCGATCAGCTATGTCGCCAATGGCCGGCAGATCAGCGACCTGGCCAACGGTAGCGTGTGCCTGGCGCTGACCTACAACGGCGATGCAGCGATGGCTGCCGACCAGGCCCGTCGTGCCAACAAGCCTTTCGAGCTGATCTACCGCATTCCGCGCGAAGGCACGCTGGTGTGGCAGGACAACCTGGTCATCCCCAAGGACGCCCCGCACCCCGAAGCCGCGCGGGCGTTCATTGCCTTCATGCTCAAGCCCGAGTCGGTGGCTGCGCTGACCAACACCTTGTTCTTTGCCAACGCCAACCAGGCAGCCACGCCGTTGGTGGACGAGGCGGTGCGCAATGACCCGGACATCTATCCGCCTGCCGAGGTGCGCCAGCGGCTGTTTGCCGACCGCAGCATGGCCCTGGCCGACCTGCGCCAGCGCAACCGCCTGTGGACGGCCTTCCGCAGCCGCCAGTGACTGATAACAACCAAGGAGCCCGACCGTGGAGCAAGCCGCAAGCAACGACCAGGCGATGACCCGCGACAGCCTGTATGGCACTGCCGCAGAAAGTACCTACGCCGGCATTACCAGTTTCTCCCGCCGCCGCTACAGCCGCGATTTGCGCGGTGTGGATGTGGTGGTCAGTGGAGTGCCGTTCGATACCGCCACAAGCAACCGCCCAGGCGCGCGTTTTGGCCCACGGGCTATTCGCGCCGCCTCGGTGCAACAGGCCTGGGCCCGGCACTGGCCGTGGGCGTTCGACCCGTTCGACCACCTGGCTGTGATCGACTATGGTGACTGCGCTTTCGACAGTGGCACGCCGCAGTCGGTGCCAGACAGTATCGAGGCCCATGCCGCGCATATCCTTGAAGCAGGCTGCGCCATGCTTACCCTTGGCGGCGACCACTTCATCAGCTACCCGCTGCTCAAGGCCCACGCCCGCCGGCATGGCCCGCTGGCGCTGATCCACTTCGATGCCCACAGCGACACCTGGCCGGACGAGGAGGGCAAGCGTATCGACCATGGCACCATGTTCTGGCATGCCGCCCGTGAGGGCTTGGTGGACCCTGCCTGCTCGGTGCAGATCGGCCTGCGCACCACCAATGACGACAGCCAGGGCTTTGCCATCCTTGACGCCCGCCAAGTGCACCGTCAGGGCACCGAGGCGGTGATTGCAGCGATTCGCCAGCGCGTGGGCGAGCGGCCGGTGTACCTGACCTTCGATATCGACTGCCTCGACCCGGCCTATGCGCCTGGCACCGGTACCCCGGTGTGTGGCGGGTTGAGCACGGTGCAGGCGCTGGAAATTCTGGGCGGGCTGCGCGGTATCAACTTGGTGGGCATGGACCTGGTGGAGGTGGCACCGGCATATGACCATGCCGACATCACGGCGCTGGCGGGGGCGACTTTGGCGATGGAGATGCTGTGCCTGTATGCGGCGCGGCACAAGGTAGACAAGGGCCAGTGATCCGGGGCCGCTTTGCGGCCCATTCGCAGCACAAGGCTGCTCCTACAGGGCCTTGCGTCGCAATGGACTGCAAAGCAGCCCCACGAGCACATACTGAAACATCAGGAATCATCTCCGCCCAAATTCACACTTTTGTCTCGAACCCCTCGCGCCTTAGGCTATCAAACCCACCAGGCGCGGCATTTTCGTACAGGAGGTGAAGCATGAACCCGACATTGCCCATCCTGGCCCTTGGCCTGGCCTTGTGCCTGCCTGCGCACGCTGCCCCGCAACAGCCTTTGCAGCTTGCCGCTGGCAACAACAACCCCTACAACAGCCCGATCCAGCGCGCCAACCCCAACAGCCGCCAGGGCAGCATGCCGGCAACGCCCCCGGTGCGCGGCCCGTCCACCGACCCGTACCAGCGCACGCCCAGCCTGGACAACCGCGGCATCGGCAACGGCGACAACCTGCGTCGGCAGCAACAAACCCCAAACCTGGAACCGACCCGGCCGCCCCGCGACAGCACGCGTGCGCCGTGAGCCCATACGAAAGGAATCCTGCATGCCCAGAGCAACCTGGCTAGCCACCCTGACTGCCGCTGCACTCATGCCCCTGCTGGCACAGGCGGCGGCAGAGCAACAGTTTCGCAGCGAAGAAGGCACGTTGACCGTAAGCACCCTGGCGGACGGCTTGCGCAACCCTTGGGCCCTGGCGTTTCTGCCGGGCGGCAAGGACATGCTGGTAACCGAGCGCGCTGGCAACCTGCGGGTGGTCAACGCTGAAGGCAAGGTCGGCCCGCCGATCAGCGGCGTGCCCAAGGTGTGGGCCGAGGGCCAGGGCGGCCTGCTGGATGTGGTGTTGTCGCCGGCGTTCGACAAGGACCGTACCGTGTACCTGTCCTTCGCAGAGGAGGGCAGTGACGGCAAGGCCGGCACCGCCGTCGGCCGTGGCCAGTTGTCCGAAGACCGCGCCCGGCTGGATAACTTCAGCGTGATTTTCCGCCAGCAACCCAAGCTGTCGGTGGGCAACCACTTCGGCTCGCGCCTGGTGTTCGACCGCGAGGGCTATCTGTTCATCGCGTTGGGCGAGAACAACCAGCGCCCCACCGCCCAGGACCTGGACAAGTTGCAAGGCAAGATCGTGCGCATTTTGCCGGATGGCGAAGTGCCCAAGGACAACCCCTTCGTCGGCAAGGACAACGTGCGGCCGGAGATCTGGTCGTTCGGCCACCGCAACCAACAAGGTGCCGCGCTGAACCCCTGGACCGGCAAGCTGTGGACCCACGAGCACGGCCCGCGCGGTGGCGACGAAATCAACATCCCCGAGCCCGGCAAGAACTATGGCTGGCCGACTGCGACCCATGGCATCAACTACTCGCTGCTGCCGATTCCCGAGGCCAAGGGCAAGCATGTGGACGGCATGGTCGACCCACACCATGTGTGGGAGAAGTCACCGGGTATCAGCGGCATGGCGTTCTACGACAGCCCGACATTCAAGGCCTGGGACCACAACCTGTTCATTGGTGCACTGGCGACACAGGAGCTGATCCGTTTGCAGCTGAAGGGCGACAAGGTGGTGCATGAGGAACGATTGCTGGGTGACTTGAAGGCGCGTATCCGCGATGTACGGGTTGGGCCGGACGGCTACATCTATGTGCTGACCGATGACAAGGACGGCGCATTGCTGAAGGTAGGCCTGGCCGACTGACGCGGTCCCTGTAGGAGCGGCCTTGTGTCGCGATGGGCCGCGCAGCGGCCCCAGGATTTCAGCATTGCCGCATAGACTGTTGGGGCCGCTCTGCGGCCCATCGCGACACAAGGCCGCTCCTACAAGGACCTGTGTAGAATGCGGCCATGGCCATCACTCCCCAATCCCTTTACCAGCAAGCCCTGAGCACTCAGGGTTACGCTAACGACCCTGCCCAGGCCAGCGCCGTGGATGCCTTGCAGGCCTGCTTCCGGGGTGTCGAGCAGGGCCTCCCCACCCAGGGCATCTACCTCTGGGGCCCGGTCGGGCGGGGCAAGACCTGGCTGATGGACCAGTTCCACCGCTGCCTGTGCATACCCAGTCGGCGTCAGCACTTCCATCACTTCATGGCATGGGTCCACCAGCGCCTGTTCCAGCTCAATGGCACCGCCGACCCGCTGCTGGCGTTGGCCCGGGAACTGGCCGGGCAGATCCGCGTGTTGTGCTTCGACGAACTGTTCGTCAACGACATTGGCGACGCGATCATCCTCGGCCGCCTGTTCCAGGTACTGTTCGACCAGGGCGTGGTGATTGTCGCCACCTCCAACCAGCCACCCGAACATCTGTACCGCGACGGTTTCAACCGCGAGCGGTTCCTGCCGGCCATCGCCGCCATTGAGCGGCACATGCAGGTACTGCCGGTGACGGGCGAGCAGGACCACCGCCTGCACCCCGGTGCAGAGCGGCAGCGCTACTGGGTGGCAGCGGCAGCGCAGGCCAGCCCGCTGGGCGAGGTGTTCTGCCAGCTCAGCCCGGATCACACGGGTACTGATCAGCCCTTGATTATTGGCTCCAGGCAGGTGCAGGTTGTGCGGCGCAGCGAGCAGGCTATCTGGTGCCGCTTTACCGACCTGTGCGAACAACCGCTGGCAGCCACGGAGTTCATGGCGCTTTGCGACCGTTTTCCGGCCATCCTGGTGTCGGGTATTCCGGCGCTGGGCGGTAAGCAGCAGGCCGGTCGCATTGCGCGTGGCACTGAAGATGGTGCGGCGCGGGTGGTGGCAGGCGACCGCGAACTGCCGGCGCTGTCGCCCAAGGACGATGCGGTACGCCGCTTTATCGCCCTGGTCGATGAGTGCTACGACCGCCGTGTGGCACTGTACCTCGAGGCCGAGGTGCCGCTGGATGAGCTGTATACGCAGGGGTATCTGGCATTCCCGTACCAGCGGACCTTGAGCAGGTTGCGGGAGATGCAACTGCAACGGTTTGGCTGAACGGTGCAGGGGGCCGCGGTGCGGCCCATCGCGACGCAAGGCCGCTCCCACAGGTACCGGGCTGGTCTCGGGCCGCCGTTTTACTTGGCCAGCCACTCGACCAGCGTGCGGTTGAACCGCACGGGCTCTTCGATCTGTGGTGCATGCCCCATGCCTTCGAAGGTGATCAGTTCACCTTTGGGGATCAGCTTGGCCACCTGTGGTCCCAGTACGTCATACTTGCCCAGCTTCGCCTTCACCTCCGGCGGTGCGATATCGCTGCCAATGGCCGTGGTGTCCTTGTCGCCGATCAGCAGCAAGGTCGGCATTTGCAGGTCCTTGAACTCGTGGTACACCGGTTGGGTGAAAATCATGTCGTAGATCAGCGCCGAGTTCCACGCCACAGCTTCATGCCCCGGCCCCTTGTTCAGGCCCGCCAGCATCTGTACCCAGCGCTCGTACTCCGGCTTCCAGCGCCCGGCGTAGTAGGTCTTGCGCTCATACTCGCGCACGCCCTCGGCATCCAGCTTGAGCTCGCGCGCATACCACTGGTCCACCGTACGGTAGGGCACGCCCAGGGCTTTCCAGTCTTCCAGGCCAATCGGGTTGACCATGGCCAGGCGTTCCACCTGCTGCGGGTACATCAGCGCATAGCGGGTGGCGAGCATGCCGCCCGTGGAATGCCCGAGCACGATGGTTTGCCTGATACCCAGCTGTTCGAGCAAGGCATGGGTGTTGTCGGCCAACTGCTGGAAGCTGTACTGGTAATGCGCGGGCTTGCTGGAAGTGCAGAAGCCGACCTGGTCGGGGGCGATGACCCGGTAACCGGCCTTGCTCAGCGCGTCGATGGTGGTTTCCCAGGTGGCGGCGCAGAAGTTCTTGCCGTGCATCAGCACCACGCTGTGGCCGTTGGCCTGGCCTTGTGCGGGGACGTCCATGTAGCCCATCTGCAGGGACTGGCCCTGGGACTTGAAGTCAAAGTGCTTGAGCGGGTGGGGGTAGCTGAAGCCTTCGAGCTGGGGGCCGTAGGTAGGCGTTTCGGCGGCGATGGCCGGGCTGCCGGCAAGGCAGGCCAGGGCAAGGGCGGTTGCGCGCAGCATGGGGCACTCCGTGTAGGGCCATATAGGAGAGGGCGACTTTAGCAGCCAGGCGCGCGCCGGGAACGTGAAAGGTGTTACCAGGCGTGAAACCAGCCCAGGGTAATCATCGCCAGCACCGCATAACGGCCAGCCTTGGCCAGGGTCACCAGCAGCAGGAAGCGCCAGAAGGGTTCCCGCATGATCCCGGCGATCAAGGTCAGCGGGTCGCCGATCACCGGCATCCAGCTGAGCAGCAACGACCACTGCCCCCAGCGCTGGTAACGCCGCTGCGCGCGCTGCAGTTGGGCAGCGCTGAACGGGAACCAGCGTTTGTCGCGCAGGTGCTCGACGGCGCGGCCCAGCAGCCAATTGACGACCGAACCCAGCACATTGCCCAGGGTGGCCACCAGCAGCAGGGTTGCCCAGGCCTCGGGCTGGCGGAGCAACAGGCCGACCAGCACGGCCTCCGATTGCAGCGGCAGCAGGGTGGCGGCGCCGAAGGCGCTGAGAAACAGCGCCCACAAGCTGAGCATCAGTAGTTGGCCACAACGGTGTCCTGGCCATCCTGGGTTACGCCGATGACCTGGTAGGCATCCTTGTGGTCACCCATTTCCATGCCGGGCGAGCCCATGGGCATGCCCGGTACGGCCAGGCCCTTGAGGTCGCTACGCTTTGCCAGCAGGCGCACCTGCTCGGCCGGCACATGGCCTTCGACGAACTTGCCGTCGATCACCCCGGTGTGGCACGACGCCAGGCGCGGCGCCACGCCCAGGCGCTGCTTGACCGCGCTCATGTTCGGCTCGACGTGGTCGTTGACGGTGAAACCATTGTCACGCAGGTGGCTGATCCAGGCCTTGCAGCAGCCGCAGTTGGGGTCGCGGTAGACGTCGATGGTCTCGGCGGCCTGGGCCAGACCGGTGATGGCCAGCAGGCCCAGGGGCAGCAGGTGTTTGCGCAGCATGGTGAGGCACTCCTTTAGAAACGCAGGCGGATACCGGCAACCAGGCGGGTCTGGCCCAGGTCTTCGCCGTCTTCGCGGGCCTGGTCGGCACGCGTGCCGTACAGGCGATTGAAACTGACCCCGATGTAGGGCGCGAAACCGCGCGTGATCTCGTAGCGCAGCCGCAGGCCCACTTCGCTGTCGGCCAGCCCGGCGCCTTGCTCGCGCCTGGCGTCGTTGCGGCCGTAGAGGTTGGCTTCCAGGTTCGGTTCCAGTATCCAGCGGTTGGTCAGCAGCATAGCGTAAGCGGCCTCCAGGCGCAGCGCGGTCTGTTGCCGCTCGCCGGCGTAGGCGGTGGCTTGCAGCTCCAGGCCATACAGCGGCGTGCCTTGAATGCCGAAGCCGGCCCAGGTCTGGCCGCTGGCGGGCTTGAAGTCCTGGCGCACGCCGACCACCAGCTCCCACCACGGGCTCACGGCATGGCCCCACAGCGCCTGCACTTCGGCCTTGTGTGTCTTGCCTTGCTCGCGTTCGCCTTCCGTGCGCAGCCACAGGCGGTCGATATCGCCGCCGACCCAGGCCGTGGCGTTCCAGTTCAGGGCACTGCTGCTCTCGAAGTTCTGGTACTCGAGCTTGTCGACGATCACCGCCCAGTTCAGCGCCCGGTCGTGTACCTGGTGCCCAGGCAGTGGCGGGAAGGCGGCGCGGCGGTCGGCGTCGGTGATTGCAGGCAGGGGCGTGCGCGGCGGGCTGGGCGTAGCCGGGCCATGGCCCATGCTTTCATGGTTCATCTGGCCATGGTTCATGTGCGCCATGCCAGCGGCCAGCACACGTTCACTGGCGAACAGGGTCAGCAGGGCCACGCCTGCGACGACGCTGCGGTTGCGGGTGTCATTCATCGACGCGTACCTCGCGGAACATGCCGGTCTCCATGTGGTAGAGCAGGTGGCAGTGGTAGGCCCAGCGGCCAAGGGCGTCGGCAGTCACCCGGTAGGAACGTCGGCTGCCGGGCGGGATGTCGACGGTGTGCTTGCGCACCAGAAACTGGCCGTGCTCGTCTTCCAGGTCGCTCCACATGCCGTGCAGGTGGATGGGGTGGGTCATCATGGTGTCGTTGACCAGGGTGATGCGCACCCTCTCGCCGTAGATCAGGCGCAGCGGCGCGGCGTCGCTGAACTTGATGCCGTCGAACGACCAGGCGAAACGCTCCATGTGGCCGGTCAGGTGCAGCTCGATGTCGCGCGATGGCGTGCGGCCGTCCGGGTCGGGGTAGGGGCTGCGCAGGTCGGCGTAGGTCAGCACGCGCCGGCCATTGTTGCGCAAGCCTATGCCGGGGTCGGCCAGGTTTGCGCGCGGTGCCATGGTCTGCATGTCCACCAGCGGGTTGCCGGTTTCGCTGGCCGGGTGTTGCTGCATGGCCGGCATGGCAGCGTGGTCCATGCCGGCCATGTTGCTGTGGTCCATGCCCGCCATGGCGCCCATGCCGCCGTGGCCCATGTCGTCCATGCTCAGCACCGGGCGCGGGTCGAGGGTAGGCACGGGCGCCTGCAGCCCGGTGGCGCGGGCCAGGGTGCCGCGGGCGAAGCCGGTACGGTCCATGCTCTGGGCGAACAGGGTGTAGGCAGGTTGGTCGCCCACGGTCACCAGCACGTCATAGGTTTCGGCCACGGCAATGCGCAGCTCATCCACGCTCACCGGCTTCACCGGCAAGCCGTCGGCGGCGATCACCGTCAGCTTCAGCCCGGGGATACGGAAATCGAAATAGGTCATGGCCGAGGCGTTTATCAGCCGCAGGCGCACGATTTCGCCCGGTTGGCACAGGCAGGTGAAGTTGCCGTCCGGCGGCTGGCCGTTGAGCAGGTAGGTGTAGGTGGCGGCGCTGATATCGGCGAGGTCGGTAGGGCTCATGCGCATGCGCGCCCATGCCGTGCGCTCGGCGACGGTGGGGCTCCAGCCGTTGTCGGCCACGTCATCGATGAAATCGCCGACCGTGCGCTTGTGATAGTTGTACGCGTCGGACTGTTTCTTCAGGGTGGCCATCAGCTGTTCCGGCGCCTGGTCCGACCAGTCGCTGAACAGCAGCACGTGGTCGCGCTGGTAGTGGTGCGGTTCGGGCTCGCGCGGCTCGATCACGATGGCCCCGTACACCCCGGCCTGTTCCTGCAGCCCAGAGTGGCTGTGGTACCAGTAGGTACCGCTCTGGCGCAGGGTGAACTGGTACAGGTAGTCGCCGCCGGGTTCGATGCCGGCGAAGCTCAGGCCTGGTACGCCGTCCATGTTGGCGGGCAGGAGGATGCCGTGCCAGTGGATCGAGGTGTCCTGGGCCAGGCGGTTGCGCACGCGCAGGGTCACGGTATCGCCTTCGCGCCAGCGCAGCAACGGGCCTGGCAGGCTGTTGTTGAGGGTGAGTGCGGTGCGCGGGCGGCCGGTGATATTGACCGGGGTCTGGCCGATGAACAGCTCGAAGTGCTGGCCGGCCAGGTCCTGGCCATCGGCGGCCTGGGCCAGCGGGCGCCACAGCCCCAGGCCCGCCAGTGTGCTGGCGGCGCCCAGGCCTTTGACAAAGGTACGGCGGGTGGGGTTGCGCAACATGGCGTGGCCTCTGTGGGGGAGCCACGATGTTGGCTGGAGGCGCCTGTCAGGCAGCTGAGGCGCACATTACAGCATTGTCAGCTTGCCACCTCGTCGGTGCGCAGGTCGCGCATCAGCAGGGCGTTGTCCAGTGCGACCTGTTCCGGGATGGGCAGGTACACCACATGGCCGTCGCCTGGCGCCACGTCGATGGCCTGCTGTTGGCGGTTGCACAGGCGGTGCAGGTCGAAGTGGTAATTGCCACGCGGGGTCATCAGCTCCAGGTGGTCACCTACGGCAAAGCGGTTCTTCACCTTGACCTCGGCCAGGCCTTCGACCCGCACGCCGGTCAGTTCACCGACGAACTGCTGGCGCTCCGAGACCGAGTTGCCGCGCTGGTAGTTCTGGTATTCGTCGTGCACGTGGCGGCGCAGAAAGCCTTCGGTGTAGCCGCGTTGCGCGAGGGATTCGAGGTTGCCCATCAAGGCTCTGTCGAACGGCCGCCCGGCCACGGCGTCGTCGATCGCCTGGCGGTACGACTGTACGGCACGGGCACAGTAGAAGTGCGACTTGGTGCGGCCTTCGATCTTCAGCGAATGCACGCCCATGCCGGCCAGGCGCTCGACGTGCTGGATGGCGCGCAGGTCCTTGGCGTTCATGATGTAGGTGCCGTGTTCATCTTCGAACGCCGGCATTTCGGTGCCTGGGCGGTTGCTTTCCTGCAGCAGGAAAACCTGCTCGGTAGGGGCGCCCAGGCCAAGGGTGGGCTGCACTTCGCGCACGATATCGCCGGTGGCGTTCTCGGTGGCCGGCGTGGCGTCGTACTTCCAGCGGCAGGCGTTGGTGCAGCTACCTTGGTTGGCGTCACGCTTGTTGAGGTAGCCCGACAGCAGGCAACGGCCTGAATAGGCCATGCACAGCGCGCCGTGGACGAACACCTCCAGCTCCATGCCCGGTACCTGCTGGCGGATTTCCTCGATCTCTTCGAGGGACAGCTCGCGCGACAGGATCACCCGGCTCAGGCCCAACTGCTGCCAGAACTGCACGCTGGCCCAGTTGACCGTGTTGGCCTGCACCGACAAGTGCACCGGCATCTGCGGGAAGTGCTGGCGCACCAGCATGATCAGGCCGGGGTCGGACATGATCAGCGCGTCCGGCGCCATGTCGATGACCGGTGCCAGGTCCTTGAGAAAGGTCTTGAGCTTGGCGTTGTGCGGGGCGATGTTGACCACTACGTAGAAGCGCTTGCCCAGGGCATGCGCCTCCTGGATGCCCAGCGCCAGGTTGGCGTGGTCGAATTCGTTGTTGCGCACCCGCAGGCTGTAGCGCGGCTGGCCGGCGTAGACCGCGTCGGCGCCGTAGGCAAAGGCGTAGCGCATGGTCTTGAGGGTGCCGGCGGGGGCCAGCAGTTCGGGCTTGGCGGTAGTGTTCATGTGCGCACCGGGGCAAAAAGGCCGGGATGCTAGGGGCGATGGACAAGGTGCGTATTGATTTGCGTCAAGTGAGCGCGGCACTTTTGCCCAAGTGCCATGCACTAATCTCTCACAAGCCATGAGAGGAACTGCAATGAACGAAACCGCGTTACAGAACAAAGCCCTGGCAGTACTCCTGGCGCTGGTGACCATTGCCTTCTTCTGGATCCTGTTGCCGTATTACGGCGCAATCTTCTGGGCGGTGATCCTCGGCATCCTGTTCGCCCCGCTGCAGCGCCACCTGCTGATCCGCTTCGGGCGGCGACGCAACCTGGCCGCGGCCACGACCACGCTGGTGTGCCTGCTGGTGGCGATCCTGCCGGTGATCATCACCAGCGCGCTGTTGGTCCAGGAGGGCGCCACGCTGTACCAGCGCATCGAAAGCGGGCAACTGGACATCGCCGGTTACGTCGAGCACGGCAAGGACCTGCTCCCGGCATTCGCCCAGCATGGCCTGGACAACATGGGCATGGGCAACCTCGACGGGTTGCGTGACAAGATCACCAAGTGGGCAACCCAAGGTAGCCAGGTATTGGCCAGCCAGGCATTCAGCTTTGGTCAAGGCACGTTCGAGTTCGTGGTCAGCTTTGGCATCATGATGTACCTGCTGTTCTTCTTTTTGCGCGACGGCCCGGAAGTGGCCCGCCGGGTGAGGCAGGCCGTGCCGCTGCCCGAGCACCAGAAACGCCGTTTGCAGCTGAAGTTCAACCGTGTGGTGCGGGCGACGGTGAAAGGCAACGTATTGGTGGCCATTACCCAAGGGGCGCTGGGCGGGTTCATTTTCTGGGTGCTGGATATCCCCAGCGCACTGGTGTGGGCGGTGCTGATGGCGTTTCTGTCGCTACTGCCGGCGGTGGGTGCGGGCATCGTCTGGGCGCCGGTGGCCGCGTATTTCCTGCTGACCGGGGCGATACTGCCGGGGATTATCCTGACCGCGTTCGGGGTGCTGGTGATTGGCCTGGTGGATAACGTGCTGCGGCCGATTCTGGTGGGCAAGGATACGCGCATGCCGGACTACCTGATCCTGGTGTCGACGCTGGGTGGGCTGGCAGTATTCGGGCTCAACGGCTTTGTGATCGGGCCCTTGATCGCGGCGCTGTTCGTGTCCAGCTGGGCGATCTTTGCGGCGACCAAGCCGCAGGTGCAATTGCCACAGTAGGGGTTTACCAACGCGACAGGGTTGGGTTCAATGCCGTCACAGTCGCCGCCATGGACAACAGCCAGATCGACAAGCCCAGCTACACCTACCAGGCGGTCTACCGCTACTTGCTCGACAGGATCGAGGCAGCGCCCTGCGATGTGGAGCAGCGCTTGCCGTCGCTGCGCGAGCTGGCCCAGCGCCTGAGCGTTTCGGTATCCAGTACCAAGTACGCCTATGCGCTGCTGGAAGACGAAGGGCGGGTGTATGCGCGGCCCAAGCAGGGCTACTTCAGCCGAACCCGCGCGCCCGCGATGCGTGGCCAGCATTCACCGAGCCTGCTCGACACGGTGTTCGCCAGCGCTCGTCAGCCGGGCATGCTGGCCTTGGGCAGCGATGCGCCGGCCATGTTGCTGTCGCTGCAACAGCCGCTACTGATGATCGAGCGCGAACTGGCGCGCCAGTACCCGCACTCGTTGGCACCGTTGTTCCAGCCGTTCGGTGAGCCCGAGTTGCGCAGCGTGCTGGCCGACCGCTACACCCGCTCGGCGCAGCATTACTGGAGCGCCGATCAGGTATTCATCGGCGCGGACCTGCGCAGCATCCTCGATTTGTCGTTACGCGCGCTCGACCTGGAGGGCCAGGTGGCGCTGGTGGAGTCGCCCTGCAACTGGGCGGTGCTGAGGCAGTTGCAGGCTGCACGCATGACCATCATCGAAGTGCCATTGGGTGATGACGGGCGTTTCGACCTGCAGCAGTTTCACCGGCTGCTGTGCGATCAGCCTGTGCGCCTGGCAGTGCTGTCGTCTGCGGCCAACGTGCCGCAAGGTGGCTTGATGCCCGCGGCGGACAAACAGCAGATTTGCCGCTGGCTGGCCGAGCACGCGGTGTGGCTGTTTGAAAACGATGCCTACGGCGAGCTGTGTTTCCACGCGTCAGCGCCGCGCTACCGGGACTTTGCCGACCCTGACCGGCTGCTGGTGTTTTCGACCTTCGACAAGCTGATCGGTGCAGAGGCGCCCTTTGGCTACCTGCTTTGCCGGCAACATACCGAGCGGTTGCAGCAGCTGTCTATGGAACGTGCTTTTCGCTTGTCACCGATTCGCCAAAAGGCCATCGCCAGGCTGTTCACCTCACGTCGGGTCGAGCTGCATGTACAGCGCTTGCGGCCCATGCTGCGCCAACGCCTGCAGCAAATTAAGGCGCTACTGGACGTCTACAGTCAGGGCTGCCTGCGCATTACCGAGCCCCAAGGCGGGGCCAGCCTGTGGTTGCAGGCGACCCGGCCGGTGGATATGCGCCGGGTCTTCGAGCGGTTGCTGGCGCAGGGCATAGTCATCGCCCCCGGGGAGCTTTTCAGCCAGTGCGGCCTATGGCGCAGCCACCTGCGGCTGTGCTGCACAGTGGACTGGAGCAAGAATATTGCCTTCGCACTGCAATGCCTGGTCGAGGTGATTCAGGCCGAAGCTCAAACCCCGTAGCAGTGGTGCAAGGCAGGGAACGCCCCGTCGCGCACTTCGTCTGCATAGCGGGCGCACGCCTCACGGATCACCTGGCCGACGTCGGCATACTGCTTGACGAAGCGTGGCACGTGGTCACCCCCCAGCCCCAGCAGGTCTTCGGTGACCAGCACCTGGCCATCGCAGGCGGGTGAGGCGCCAATGCCAATGGTCGGTTTATCGCTGGCCTGGGTGATGGCGTGGGCCACGGGCTCCGCCACGCCTTCGAGCAGCAGGCTGAAAGCACCTGCATGCAGGTTCGCCTGCGCATCGGCGCGCAGGGCTGCAGCGCTGTCAGGGGTCAGCCCCTGAGCCTTGTAGCCGCCCATGGCATTGACGAACTGCGGCATCAGGCCGATGTGCGCCATGATCGGGATACCCCGTGCGACCAGGAATTCGACGGTGCTCGCCAACGCCTGGTTGGCCTCCAGCTTGAGCGCGTCGCAGCCGGTGCTGGCCAATACCCGGGCGCAGTTGCGAAAGGCTTGTTCGTGGGATTCCTGGTAGCTGCCAAACGGCATGTCGGCGACCACGCAGGCCAGGCGGGTGCTGTCGACCACAGCGCGGGTGTGGGCGATGGTCTCGTCCAGGCGCATGCCCAGGGTGGACGGGCGGCCGTAGCCGACCATGGCCGTGGAATCGCCGACCAGGATGAAGTCGACCAGCGGGTCGATCACCCGGGCAATGGAGCTTGAGTAGGCGGTGAGCGAAACGATCTTCTGCCGGCCTTTCATGGCCACCAGTTGCGGGACGGTAAGGCGGCTGGTGCGGGTGTGTGTGCTCATTGGGGGCTGGGCATCTCAGGACAGGGATGGCCCATTTTTGGGAAGTTGCAGCGGCAACTCAATGTACAGATCCAGGCTGAAAAGCGACCCAGATTACCTGCGTGGATTGGCCGGCTGGCGCGGTCCCTTGTAGGAGCGGCCTTGTGTCGCGATCGGGCCGCAGAGCGGCCCCTCGGGTTCAGCAAAAAAGGTCTGGATTGCTGGGGCTGCTGCGCAGCCCGATCGCGACACAAGGCCGCCCCCCACAGAGAAGGTGCACGGCTTCAGAAGGCTTGTGGCATCTCGCCTTTGGCCAGGCGCCGGTTGATGTCGGCAATCACTTCGGGCAGTTCGTTGATGGTGTCGATCAGATAGTGCGGGCGCGAGCCGGCAAACAGCGCATGGATGCGCTGACGCTCGCTTTCCAGCTGCTCGGCGCTCAGCGCCCGGAAGCCTTCCCAGGTCAGCCCCAGCGCGTTGCCCGAGCACACCAGCGCCACGGTCCACATGCCGGCACGGCGGCCTTCGAGAATGCCCGGCACGGTGTCGTCGACCTTCACGCAGGCCGCCACATCGTCAATACCCAGTGCAATCACGTTGGCCAGGGCCTGGGCCGGCCATGGTCGGCCGTTAGGGGTTTCGTCGGTGGCCACCACGTGGTCGGCCACGTAACCGTTCTGCGCCGCCAGTTCTACCACCTTGTCCATCACCACCTTCGGGTAGCCCGAGCACGAGCCGATCTTCAGGCCGTCCTGGCGCAGCCCGGTAAGGGTGTCCAGCGCACCGGGGATCAGTGCCGAGTGCACGGCAATCTTCTCGATCTGCAGCGGCATGAAGCGGTTGTAGATGGCGGTGACGTCATCGTCGGTCGGCGTGCGGCCGAACACCTTGCGGTAGCGCTCGGCGATTTCCGGTACGTCGCACAGGGTGCGGATGTGGTCCCACTTGCCCATGCCCATCGGGCCACGGGCTTCTTCGATGGACACTTGCACGTCGAACTCGGCAAAGGCCTCGACAAAGATCTGGGTGGGGGCGAAAGAGCCGAAGTCGACCACGGTGCCGGCCCAGTCGAGGATGGCGGCTTGCAGCTGGGTGGGGTTGCTGTAGTTCATGTGCGCTAATTCCTGAATTCGGGTGGGCAAAGGGTCAGATGTCCAGCACTTCCATTTCCCGCAGCACTTCGGCCACGGCATTCACGGCGGCCTGCATGCCATCGGCACCGACCACGCCAATGCAGCCGACGCGGAAGGTTTCGACCTGGGTCAGCTTGCCCGGGTAGAGGATGAAGCCCTTGGCCTTGACCCGCTCGTAGAAGTCCTTGAACTGGTAGCGAGGATCGTTTGGTGCGTGGAAGGTGACGATGATCGGCGCCTGGATGTCGGCTGGCAGGAAGCTGCGCAGGCCGATGGCGGCCATGCCGTCGAGCAGGGTCTTGCAGTTGTCGGCATAGCGTTGGTGGCGCGCAGGCAGGCCGCCTTCCTCGTTGTATTGCTGCAGTGCTTCGTGCAGGGCCGCGACCACATGGGTGGGCGGGGTGAAGCGCCACTGGCCGGTCTTGGCCATGTAGGCGTGCTGGTCGTACAGGTCCATGGCCAGCGAGTGGGCATTGCCCTCGGCGGCAGCCAGGGCGGTTTTTTCGGCGAAGACGAAGCCCATGCCGGGTACGCCTTCCAGGCACTTGCCGGAGGCGGCGATCAGCGCTTCGAAGGGGATTTCGCGGGCATCGATCGGCAGCGCGCCGAACGAGCTCATGGCATCGATGATCAGGCGCTTGCCGTGACGTTTGATCACCTGGGCGATCTCGGGCAGCGGATTGAGGATGCCGGTGCTGGTTTCGCAGTGGATCAGCGCCACGTGGGTCACGGCCGGGTCGGCAGCCAGCAGCCTGTCGACATCAGCGGCAGTGGTGGGCTGGTCTTCGGCGGTTTCGAAGGTGCTGTAGGTGCGGCCCAGCACTTTGCAGATCTTTGCCAGGCGTTGGCCATAAGCGCCATTGATCAGCACCAGGACCTTGCCGTCGCGTGGCACCAGGGTGCCGATGGCCGCTTCCACGGCAAAGGTGCCGCTGCCTTGCAGGGGCACGCAGTGGTGGCTGGCGGTGCCGTCGACAATCGCCAGCAGTTGCTCGCAGACGCTGGCAGTCAGCTGGTTGAAATCACGGTCCCAGGAGCCCCAGTCCACCAGCATGGCTTGGCGGGTGCGGATTGATGTGGTCAGGGGACCGGGGGTCAGCAAGATAGGGGCGTTGCTCATTCCGTTTTTCCTCACAAGCGGTGGAGTGAAACTACGGGGCCTAGGTTGCAATTCGGGCTGCTATCAATCAAATTGTTTGTTGTTATCTCAGCTATAAGTCAGGCCGATAAATATGAACCTGTTCCAGCTACGCGCCTTCGACGCCGTGGCCCGTGAGGGCAGCTTTACCCGTGCTGCCGAGCGCCTGTTCATCAGCCAGCCGGCAGTGACCGGGCACATCAAGGCCCTCGAGGAGCACTACCAGATCACCTTGCTGCGGCGCACCGCGCGGCGTGTGGAGTTGACCGAAGAGGGCACCCGGCTGGCGGCCATCACCCGGGCCATGTTCGGCCTGGCTGAGGAGGCGCAGGCGATGCTCGAAGCCAACCGGCAGTTGCTGACCGGGCGCCTGGAAGTGGCTGCCGATGGCCCGCACCGGGTCATGCCCATGCTGGCGCAGTTACGCGAGCGCTACCCTGGCATCACGGTCAATTTGCGACTGGGTAACGCCCAGGAGACGCTGGCTGCGCTGTTGTCCGAACATGCCGACGTGGCGGTGCTGACCGAGATCGAGCCACGCAAGGGCCTGTACCTGCAGAACCTGTGCGAATCGCGCTTGTGCGCGTTGTTGCCAGCGGGCCATGCCTGGGCTGGCGGCGAAGGTGACTTGCCCCTGGCCGAGTTGCACCAGCAGATCATGGTGCTGCGCGAACCCAGCTCGACAACCCGGCGCACCTTCGACAAGGCCTGCGCTACTGCCGGAGTGCAGCCACGGGTGCTGCTGGAGCTGGACAGCCGTGAGGCGGTCACCGAGGCGGTGGCATCGCAGCTGGGCATCGGTGTGGTGTCGTCCACGGAAGTGGCCAACGACCCCCGGGTGGTGGCGCGACCGCTGGGCGGGCAGGGGCTGGTCAACCAGCACATGGTTGGCTGCCTGGAGCGGCGCCGTGAGTTACGCTTGATCCAGGCATTCCTGGGCCTGGCGGCCAGCCTTTGAGCCGGCCTGAGATGCCGGCATAACCTGATGGACAGCTGATGAGCGAGAAAGACACCATTTCAATGCAACTGGTGCGCGAAGCCTTGTTGCAGACCTGTCCGGCGGGTGAGCCGGATGTGGGGTTGCTGGCCCGCGCCGGTATCGATGCGGGGCAGTTGCAGGCCCCGGATGCACGGGTCAGCGCCGAGGCCTATGCCCGCCTCTGGCGCTTGCTGGCGCGGCGTTGCAACGACGAGTTCTTTGCCATGGACCCGCGCGGCCTGCGCAGCGGCAGCCTGGCGTTCCTGTGCCGGGCGAGCATGGCCCAGCCAACCTTGGGCGAGGGCCTGGAAACCGCTCTGGCGTTTCTTTCGCTGATGCTCGAAGACTTGCAGCCGAGCCTGGTGCGTCAGCAGGGCCTGGCCGAGATTGTCATCAATGAGCCGCGCGATCTCCCACGGCGCGCGTTCACCTATTTCACCTTCTGGATGATCGTGCATGGCGTGGCCTGCTGGCTGGCCGGGCGACGCATCGCCATCCTGGCCATCGAGTTGCGCTGTGCCGAACCACCGTACTGCGACGATTACCGGGTGATGTTTTCGGAGAACCTGCAGTTCGATCGGCCCAGCACCCGCATGATCATCAGTGCAGATTGCCTTGACGTGCCACTGCGCCGCAGCCCCGAGGACCTGCAGCGCTTTCTGGCCGAGGCGCCTGGCAACATCCTGGTCAAGTACCGTGATCCGGCCAGCCTGGCGCGGCGTATCCGCGCCGACCTGCTGCAACTGGACCCGTCGCGTTGGCCCGATGCCGATGCCCTGGCACGTAAACTGTGCCTGTCTTCGTCAACCTTGCGGCGTCGGCTGGCGGAGGAAGGGCAGAGCTACCAGGTGCTCAAGGATAGCGTCCGGCGTGAGCTGGCCATTGCGTGGTTGAGCCAGGTCGAGGCGCCCATGGGGGAAATTGCCGAGCGCCTTGGCTTTGCCGATGGCAGTTCGTTCTACAAGGCGTTTCGCAAGTGGTTCGGCTGCAACCCTGGCCAGTACCGTGCGCTGATTCAGGCCAGGGGCACGGCAGGCTAAAGGGTGGTGATTCCCACTGCCGCTGGCGGTGGTGTGTAGGCAGGTTGTCGGTCGTCACCCATCCAGGAAACCGACCATGGCACAGACTGAAACTGACACCCGCGTGCAAAATGCCGATGCTGAATTCACTGCCCAGCGCCTGCCCACTTGGCTGAAGAATGCCAGCGGCTTGCAAATAGAGAACCTGCGCGCCAAGGTCAGGGCGCATCTCGCCAGCCAGCGGCGGCTGTCGGCCTTGACCCGGCAACTTCAGCCATTGCCCACGTTCGCCAAGCATCTGCTTGAGCCGGCCATCAAGGCCAGGATGGGCGTGACGCTTGATCTGGACACAGCGCTGTGGCGGGAAGAGCGCCGGCGGTTGGACATTTCGCAAGGGACGATACGCGAATTCACGTCTTACTTTGTCAGGGGCCCTGCGCTGCAGAAGCTGGTGCAAAACTTCGAGGAGGCTGAATCGTTCTTTGCCCATACCGCCGTGGTGCAAGCTGCGCAGGCGGGCGCGCAAAGCGAACAGGTACTGTGCAGTGACATCGATGGCCTGGTCAGCCTGTGCCGCAGTACCGATGTTGGCGCAGCCTACCAGCGGCACTTGGCGCAGGTGTACACCGATGACTTCGAACGCGCCTTGGCCGAGGACAAGCGCCTGGAGCTGGCAGTGGCGGCCGAGACGGCGAGCATGAAGCGGCAATTGACGGAGCATGATCTGCGGATGTTGCAGCAGGCGATTCGCGGTGTTGCAGTCAGCCATCCACGAAGCCGGCAAGTGGTAGTGGGCGGCCTCAAGGTATTGGGGTGCCAACTGGATGGCGTGCTGGCATTCGAGCTGCTGGGGTCGTGGGAACTGCCCAGCCACCCTGTCCCTCTACCGCAGGCAACCCGGGGCGTGTGGCTTTACCTGCCGGATGATCCACAGCAGCCGTTACGCTTTTTCGATGACTGGTCAGCGGCCAACCGGGGGCTGGTTGCGGCCCTGGCAGACGACAGTTTCCGCCAGGCTTTCGCGCAGCGGACAACACTGCATGATCGGGTTCGCTACCTGACATTGCTCACGACGCGCCTGGGCGATGACCAGCCCGACCTGCAACCCGCGCTTGTACCCGGTTCGCAAGGCGCTTTCAGGGGGCTGGCCGCCTGGCATGTGCAGCGGGTCAAGCGCGACGCAAGCTTTTTGGCCGTGCCCACGGAGCAGGCGGATGCCGCAACTGCAGCACGGCGACAGAGCGAACTGGAAAGCGCTGGCCTTGCGATGCTCAGCCTGGCGGGCTTGTTCGTGCCAGCGATTGGCGCGCTGTTGCTGATCGACTGGGGACGGCAGTTGCTTGGCCACGTCTATGAAGGGGCCAAGGACTGGAGCCAAGGGCATCAGCACGAAGCCCTTGAGCACCTGTTGCAACTGGCGGCCAGCCTTGCTGCCACAGGTCTGGTGGCAGGAGGCGTCGTCGCGGCCCGCAGTGCGTTCTTCGATGTGCTGGAACCTGTCACTACCGAAGCGGGTGCGCAACGCTTGTGGCGGCATGACCTGCAACCCTACCGCCAGCCCGCGCCCAGCGTGCCACTGGTGGAGCTGGACAGCGGGCTGTATAGCGATGGCCACGGGCACTGGTGGCGTGATGGGCAAGGCTATTATCGGGTGGCGCAGGATGCCCGAGGTACCTGGCGCCTGCTGCATCGAGAGCGGCCCGACACGTTCGGGCCGTGCCTGCAAGGTAATGGCGAGCGTGCCTGGCGTCTGGCCTTGGAGCGCCCATTGGAGTGGGAGGGCGAAGTCGAGTTGTTGAGCCGGTGTTGGCCATCGGCCAGGGATCTGGACAGCGAGCGCGTAGGGCAGATCCTCAAGGTCGCCGATGTCGACGAAGCACACCTGCGTGGTTTGCTGGTGGAGGGGCGGCGTTTGCCGGTCCGCTTGCGCGACACCCTGGAGAGGTTCTCGGTGGATGCGCGTATCCAGCGGTTTTTCCAGGCTGCCGCGCCGAGCGAGGCCGATACCGGCATCTGGCACTGGTGTGTCGATAACCTGAGGTTGGCAGGCAGGGTACAGGATGAGCAGGCCGCTTCGATCCGCGCCAGTGCTGCCAGCTTGCGCCCGCGCTTGCTAGAGCATTTCTCCACGCGGTACCTCGTCGAAGACGAGGCGCTGAGCCTGGTGCAAAGAGACTTCCCTACGCTCCCTGACGCCTATGCACTCGAGGTATTGCAACCGGCCGATGAAGCGATGCGTCTGCGCATGCGCGCCGAAGCGCGGCTGCCACTGGCGTTGGCGGAGCGCGCACGCAGCTTGCTGCAGGAAGCCCGTCTGGTTCGACTACGCGAGGCGCTGTACCTGCGGGGCAGCTACCGTGCCGATGTGGTTGAACTGGTTTTTGCGCTATTACGGCACCATGGGCTTGGCCGGCCTTCTTTCAACCTGATAGTGCGTGACGGGTCCGAGTTCGGCCCGGTGCTGGCGAGGCTGTTTCCCGAAGCAAGTGGTCAGCCCAGCCTTGTACTGGTATGGCGGCAAGGCGCTTTCGATCTCTACGACGAACACGGGCTGCACAGCGAGCTGGAAGTCGCCGAGCCGCAAGGCATATTCGAAGTATTGGCAGCGTGCCTGCCAGAAGCCTATCGGCAGCGTCACGGCTGGCTGGGTGAAGATGCCCCAGCACGCATTCGGGCGTCGATGCAGGCCTGGGTCCCAGCACAACGGCAGGGGGTGCTTCGATTGCTTGGCTGGCGTGAAGCACGCACGCTTCCTTCTGCCCTGAAGCGCCTTGCTGACGGGCGGGTTGGCTACTTGCTCAGTGGTCGGGCCGCATCGTCCGTGTCTTCAGGGCAGGTTTTGCGTCAGCGGATTCGCAGCCTTTACCCGGGCTTCAATCAGCATGAAGTCGAGCGCGTCCTGCAGATTCTGCTGCGTGTTCCTGGCTCGGTCTACTCGGGCCTGCTGCGCATGGAGCAAGAGTATCAGCGCCTCGATGAGCACTTGCAAAGCTGGACGGCGGCGGTGTCGGGTCGCGCGAGAAATGCCCGGCGGGAGGTCGCCGACGCTTTCCGGCGTGCCTGGCGGCTTGAGGGCGAGCAGGTAGTCGATGGCAGCGGGGAAGCGACCGGCTTGCGCTTGAGTCTCGTCGGTTGGCCGGTGGGAGAGCTGCCAACCTTACCCGCCGGTACAGACTTTGCCCATGTGATCGAGTTGCGGCTGGAGGGGCTGCGTCTGGAAGCCCTGCCGGCCGCTTTTCTGCGCAGCTTCCCGGGCGTGCGAAGTCTGAACCTGAGTCACAATAGCTTGGCCGCCTTGCCTGACCATTTGCGCGGGCTTCCTCTGTTGAGGCACTTGAACCTGCGGCGCAACCGCATACGGGTAACGGCAAATCAGTCCAGCGCCCTGACCGAGCTACCCCAATTGCGAACGCTTGACCTGAGTGAGAACCCGTTGGGTGCGATCAGCCTTCAGTTCAACCAGTTGTCCGGCCTGCGTGACTTGCGGTTGTTCCGCTGCGGCTTGTTGCGGGTGCCGGCAGGGCTGGAATGGTTGGGGATGCTGGAACATGTAGACCTGCGCAACAACTTGCTCAGCGATCTGCCAGAAGCATTGCTCGATGCGCCGGAGCCTCTGCGTCGCGTGATAGCCGTACAAGGCAATGCATTGTCCGCGCACGTCACCGAGCGCCTGTATGCCCAGGCTCCGCACGTGCACGTGGGGGGCGAGGCAGCGGAAACCGTTGATGGCAAGGCCTGCTGGCTTGCTACCCTGGAGGAGGCGGATATTGAACGTTCACGCCGCCAATGGGACGCATTGCTGCAAGAGCCGGGAAGCACGGCGTTCTTCCAGTTGCTCGACGAGCTTACCGGGAGCTCGGACTATCGTCTGGTGCGCACTGACCTGAGCCGGCGTGTGTGGACCATGATCGAGGCGCTCAACCAGGACACGCGCATGCGCCAGGAACTGTTCGAACTGGCGGCTGATCCGCGTACTTGCGTGGACAGCGTTGCCAGTTGTTTCGGTCACCTGGAGGTGCGCCAGCAGGTGCTCCTGGCTACCCACGGCGGTGACCCACTGACCACGCGTGACGCACGGCTGCAGTTGGCTCGGCGCCTCTTCCGGCTGGACCGTGTGGAAGCGTTCGCACGTCAGGACTTCCAGGCCCGGCCGCAACCCGGTGATGGTGAAGCGGTGGACGAGGTGGAAGTCAGCCTCGCCTACCGCACCGGGCTGTCGGTGCGGCTCGATCTGATCGGCCAACCACGTACCATGCAGTTTCGCGCGATTGCCGGGGTGACCCGCCATGACCTGGACAGGGTGTACCGCGCCGTGCAGGCAGCTGAAGCCAGCGACGAACTGGCGGTCTTCATCAGCCAGCGTGATTTCTGGTTGCCGGTGCTGCGGGTGCAACATGCAGAGGCTTTCGAGGCGCTCGAGCAACAGTTCGACACCCGATTGCAGGCACTCGATGAGGGCAAGGAGGCCCTAGGCAGCGCAGCGTACGTACAACAGGCCAACCAGATAGGCAAGGACCGTGATGCGGCGCTGGAGGCATTGGCCCTGCGCTTGACCCGCGAAGCGCTGCTGGCGCCGTCCTGAAGGCAGCCGGGGGGCGAAGCACGGGCACGGTTGTATTTCCGTGTGCCTTGTCCAGGGCAGGTTGGCGAGCATGCCAACCTCACCTCTCGCTCCCGGGGCATCCATGACTTCCAGCACCTCCAACCCTGTGATCAACCATGAAAAAGCAACCGATGATTTCATCGCTGCCAGGCTACCCGACTGGCTGAAACGCGCTAGCCAGGCCCAGATAGCCGGCCTGCGCGCCAGCCTCAATGCCCACCACGCCAGCCAGGCCCGTCTGCGCGGGCTCACGCTGACCCTGCAACCTCTGCAGGTGTTCGCCGAAAAGCACCTGCTGGGCGTGCTGGTGAAGCCACTGCCGGAAGGCATGACCCTCGCAGGGCTGGAATGGCTGCAGGTATCACCACGCGTTGGGACATTGCCCGGCACGTTTCAGCAGACTTACCAATACTCGTCGGTCCGGCAGGGTGGTTTGCTGAGGCTGATGGGTAATTTCGGCCCTGATGAATCGTTTTATGTGGGCACCGGGCTGGTATGCCCTGGTCGTGATGACGTGTTGACCGGCACGGCCACGCAACTAGTGGCGACATGCCGTGCACTGGATGTGGGCCGGCTCTACCAAGTGGAGCTTGAGCGTACGTTCAATGCCACCACCGAAGACATTCTTGCCCAGGACAAACGTTCAGGCTTGGCACTGGCTGCGCAGGTCGCGGCGCTCAAGGGCGACATCGACGAGCAGGTGCAGCAGGCCTTAAGCAAGATGGTAGAGGGTGGGGGCGCCCATTCCGACACTGGCCTGCATGGCTACCCCGGCTTGCTGGAGGTGTTGGGCCAGCGTGTGGCTGACGGGCTGTTCATTCGCTTGCGAGACAGTATTGGCCAGGACCGTGGCGTGGTCCTTTATCTGCCCAGCGATCCCGTGCAGGCTCTGCGCCGCTTCGATACCACAGAGGCCATGAACGCCGCGATGGCTGCAGCTTTGCAAGGGAAGGCCTACCGAGACTACTTCATTCAGCTGATCAGCTTGCGACATCGGGCAAGCACCGCAGGTGTGCTGATTAGCCGTCTCAAGGACGCGCAGCCCGATCTGGCGTTGAAGGGCGCTACAGCGTCTGGGGACCTGTTCGCCGCGCTGGCCGCGCAACAGCTGCAGCGGGTCAAGGACGACGCCCGGCTGTTGCTGGTACCCACCGCGGACGCCGATGCTGGCGCCGCCCGCGCTCGCCATGCGGCCTGGCATGCCGCGGGGCTCGACTTGCTCAACCTGGCGGGGCTTTTCATCCCTGTCGTAGGCGCGCTACTGCTCGGCCAGCTGGTGGCGCAGACGCTTGGCGAAGTCTTTGAAGGCGTCAAAGACTGGGCCCGGGGGCACCAGCACGAGGCGCTGGAGCACATGCTGGGGGTTGCCGAGACGGTGGCTGCGACAGCAGTGACCGTGGGCGCTGTGAGCTTTCTGCGCAGCACCTTTGTCGATAGCCTGCAGCCTGTGAACGTGGGTGGGCGGCGTGGCCGGTTGTGTTCGGATGACATCACGGCCTACGAGTCGAACCCAGGCACCATCGCCCTGCGTGATGATGGGCTCTATGGTGACGAGAGCAGGTGTTGGCTGCGCAGGGGCCAGCGTTACTATGAAGTCCAGCGCAGTGAGCCGGAAGCCCCTTACCGCCTGCGTCACCCTGGCGGCAACACAGCGTACGGGCCGACGGTGCTGCACAACGGCGAGCGCGGCTGGCGCCTGCTGCAAGATCAACCGCAACGCTGGAGCGACGTGCGCCTGATGCTCGACAGCCTGTGGCCGCAGCATCCTGCCATTGATGCACAGCGCGCCGCGCAGGTGTTGCAAGTGGCCGGTGTGGATGCCGAGGAGTTGCGGGGTGTGCTGGTAGAAAACCGCCCGGCGCCTGTCAACCTGCGCGAGACCTTGCGGCGCTTCGAGGCCGATGCACGCATCGAGTCGTTCTTCACTCGCCTGAACAGCTACTCGCTTGCCACGCAAGACCGTGCATTGCTGGAGTGGTGCCAGGCGCGTTCTGGCAGTACCGACAGCGACCTCCTGCTGCACCAGCGAGCTGCACTGCAGGGGCCTCTTCTCGAGCACCTTTGCAGTTCACCAGCTGCCGATGACGCTCTGCTGAGCTTGATAACACATGACTTTGCCGGTTTGCCGCAAGCTTATGCACAGGCATTGGTGGCGCAGGCGAGCGAACGCGAACGGTTCCTGGCAACGTCCGGCGGGCGAGTGACGCTGGGGCTTGCGAGCAAGGCCCGCTCCCTGCTGCGCTTGGCTAGATTGAACCGTACGCTCGAGGGGCTTTACCTGCCCGCTAGCTACTGCAACGAAACCGGGCAACTGGCTTTCGCGCTACTCCAGGGCGAGTTGGAAAGCAGCGCAGCCGTGTCTTGCGAAGCGCTCAGCGTGGAATTGCGCGACAGTGGACCGGACGGGCGTTTGCTAAAGGCCGTGGGCACCGCTGTCGACCCCCTCGTGCGCAGGGTAGTGGTGCACAACGCGGGACGGTTCCAGCTTTACGATGGCCTGGGGCGTGGGCTGCCGTTCGGCCCTGGCAACCCGGCAAGCCTCTACGACATGCTTGCGGCTGCCTTGGCGCCTGAGCATCATGCGGCGCTTGGCATGGTTCAAGGCGCTGCCGGGGCTCAACTATGCCAGCGGCTGCTGGCCAGGCTGCCTGCCACGCACCAAGGGGTCGCCGAGCTCTTGCAATGGCCGACGCAAATGCAGTGGTTGAACCCTGGGCGCCGCTTGGCAGACGGCCGGGTTGGCTACTTGCTCAGTGGCCGTACCGCGGGTGACAGCCGTTCTCTGCCAGCGCGTGTTCGTGAGCGTTTACGCCAGCTTTATCCCGGGCTGGACGAGGGGCAACTGGATCAGGAACAGGCACTTTTGATGAATGGGCAGCGGCCTGCCTATGAGCGCCTCGTCGAACTCGAGGACGACCATGACCAGTTGGTTCGCCACCTCAATTCCTGGATCAGCGCCGAACTGAGCGAAGGGCGCCAGATGATTCGCCGGCGAGTGTCCGATGTCATCGTGCGGGCCTGGCGCCTGCAGGGAGACTGGATCTACAACCCTGCGGGTACGCCGACAGGTCAGCGCCTGTCGCTGGGCGGCATGCTGCTCACCACTCTGCCGGAGCTACCGGTTGCCATCGATTTCCACCGTATTTCCAGCCTGCGATTGCAGGAGTCGGCGGTTGACACGGTGCCAGTAAACTTCTTGCGCCCGTTTACCACGCTGACTGAGCTGGACCTGAGTTTCAACCGGCTGCGCAATCTTCCGCTCGGGGTCGCTTACCTGCCGCAACTGCAGCGTTTGCGACTGGCGCACAATCAGATCCGCCTCAATGCCCAAGCAGTCGGGGTCCTGCAGGCAATGCCCGGCTTGTCCCATCTTGACCTGAGCTATAACCGGCTGGAAAACCTCGACCTGAGCTTCAACCATCTCTCTGCCCTGACTGACCTGAACTTGCGCCATTGTCGGCTGGGTAGCTGGCCCAGCCGGATCGAGCTGTGCGGCCTGCTTATGCACTGTGACCTGCGCGACAATCAGTTGCCGGCACCACCGCAGGCGCTGATGGCAATGCCCTATGCCTGGCGCCGGGCGCTTGTCGTCGACCGCAACCCGCTAAGCGGAGTTCAGCTGCAACGGTTGTTCGCGCTGGACGCAATCGAGGAACATGGACATTTGCCAGAGTCGATGGGCAGGGTCGACTTGTCATATGCCCGATCATTGTGGCTGCAGCATGTTGTCCAGAACGACCGTGCTGCGCGTGAAGTGCTATGGGACGGCCTGCTGACTGACCCAGGCAGCGCAGGCTTGTTCCGAATGCTGGCGTGGCTGGAGCATACGGCTGACTATGCTTCGGCAGGTCCCGGCGGTGGCCGCGAAGCGCTTGCGAGTGACGTGTGGGCCTTGCTGCAGGCGATCGAGGGCAACCCGGCGCTGCGGTTACGCGTTTTTGAGGAGGCCAATCAACCGGTTTCCTGCTCGGACATGGTCAGTGATCGTTTCAGTAACCTGAATGTGAGGGTATTGCTTGCCAAGGCTGAAACCGACGCGCGGGACCTGACGCAACGGGCACAGTTAATGGCATTCGGTCGGCAGCTGTTTCGGCTTGATCAGGTATGGCAGCAGGCCAGCCGGGCTATCCTGCGCCAGGGCGGCGAGGGTGAACAGGTGGGGCGGTCGGCCTTGTCACTGGCATACCGTGTGCGCCTGCGCGAGCGCCTTGATCTGCCCGGCCAACCACGGGCTATGCGTTACCCGGGCTCTGTTGCCTTGAGCGACCAGCATGTCAACGGCGTGGCCGCGGTTGTGCTCGCCAACGAGACGATTGAGGCGCTGACTCAAAGCCTGCTGAGTCGATTGTTCTGGCAAACCTGTCTTCGTGAGCAGCACCGCGCGTTGTTCGAGGCACTCAGGACCGACTATCTCCAGCGCAGGGCAAACTTGCGCGCTATCCAGCCACCCGTCACGGTCGACCACCTGCGTTCGCAGCTCGCTGATCTGGACGATCAGGAGCTACGCGATACAGAGCGACTGATGGCAGGGTTGACCGAGTCTTACTTGCATAGTCTGCGCCGGGGCGCCGCCTGATCTGCAGGGCGGCCAAACCAGTCATCCAGATTGACAGCTTTGGCCATTGCCGCCGTGCATGAGCGGCGCGAACATCGTCAGACCGATGGTTAACTCCAAAAACAAGAAACCAGGAGTCTGACGATGCGCGATTACACCGAGGCTGCTCGTGCGTTCGACCATGGCCAGGCTGCTGCGGCGGCGCTGCATGGCCACCTCGAAGCCCTCAATGCCTGTGTCGAATGCTGTGACCGCCATGCCGGTGACGGCAAGCTGGCGCTGATCCACGAAGACCGCGATGGCAACACTGTGCGGTACAGTTTCGACCAGCTCAAGGCGCAGGCTGCCCGTTTTGCCAATGTGCTCAAAGCACAAGGCGTGGGCGCCGGTGACCGGGTGGCTGGGCTGATGCCACGCACTCCCGAGCTACTTGTCACCATCCTCGCCACCTGGCGCCTTGGCGCCGTGTACCAGCCTTTGTTCACTGCGTTCGGCCCCAAGGCCATCGAGCACCGCCTTGAGCAGTCGCATGCCCGCGTAGTGGTTACCGACAGCCTCAACCGGGGCAAGCTGGACGACGTGCATGCCTGCCCGACCATCATCACGGTCAAGGCCCGCGTCGGCGAGCTGGACTTCCAGCAGTGCCTGGAGCGTGCCGCGAGCGACTGTGAGCCGGTAATGCGCTCGGGTAACGACCCGTTCTTGCTGATGTTCACGTCAGGCACCACCGGCCCGGCCAAACCGCTGGAGGTGCCGCTGCGTGCCATTGTCGCGTTCCAAGGCTACATGCGCGACGCCATCGACCTGCGCAGCGAAGACAACTTCTGGAACCTGGCCGATCCGGGCTGGGCCTATGGCCTGTATTACGCTGTCACCGGCCCATTGTCGCTGGGCCATGCCACCACGTTCTACGATGGCCCGTTCAGCGTCGAAAGCTGCGCGCGGGTGATCGACAAGCTGGGCATCACCAACCTGGCAGGCTCGCCCACCGCCTACCGTTTGCTGATTGCTGCCGGCAGTGCGTTCTCGGCGCCCGTCAAAGGCCGCCTGCGCGTAGTCAGCAGTGCCGGTGAACCGCTCAACCCGGAAGTGATCCGCTGGTTCGCCGACGAGCTGGGCGTGACCATCCATGACCACTACGGCCAGACCGAACTGGGTATGGTGCTGTGCAACCACCATGGCCTGTCACACCCCGTACACTTGGGGTCGGCTGGTTTCGCCATCCCCGGCCATCGCATCGTGGTGCTGGACGAGCAGGGTAACGAACTGCCGCCTGGTCAGCCGGGCACCCTGGCCGTCGACCGCGAGCAATCGCCCCTTTGCTGGTTCGGCGGCTACCACGGCCTGCCGACCAAGGCCTTCATCGGCAAGTACTACCTCAGTGGCGACACCGTCGAGCTTAACGCTGATGGCAGCATCAGTTTCGTTGGCCGCAGCGATGACGTGATTACCACGTCCGGGTATCGCGTGGGGCCGTTCGACGTCGAGAGCGCGTTGATCGAGCACCCCACGGTGGTCGAGGCCGCAGTCATCGGCAAGCCGGACCCGGAACGTACCGAACTGATCAAGGCGTTCGTGGTGCTGGCCCAAGGCGTCGACGGGTGTGCCGAGCTTGAAGAAACGCTGCGTCAGCATGTACGCCAGCGCCTGTATGCCCATGCCTACCCCCGCGAAATCGAATTCGTCAGCGAGCTGCCCAAGACCCCGAGCGGCAAGCTGCAACGCTTCATCCTGCGCAACCAGGAAGTCGCCAAACAACAAGCGCAACAGGCCACCCCTGCCAGCGCCTGAAAGGAAACCGATCATGCACATAGCCAATAAACACTTCATCGTCAGCGGCGCCGCCTCCGGGTTGGGTGCTGCCACGGCGCAGATGCTGGTCGAGGCCGGCGCCAAGGTCATGCTGGTCGACCTCAATGCCCAGGCCGTCGAGGCCAAGGCCCGTGAGCTGGGTGGCAACGCCCGCTTCGCCGTGGCTGACATCAGCGACGAGCAGGCTGCCCAGGCGGCCGTCGATGCAGCCGTCAGCGCCTTTGGCAGCTTGCAAGGGCTGGTCAATTGCGCCGGCATCGTTGGTGCCGAGAAGGTGCTGGGCAAGCAGGGCCCGCATGGCCTGGCCAGCTTCGCCAAGGTCATCAACGTCAACCTGGTCGGCAGCTTCAATTTGCTGCGCCTGACCGCTGCGGCCATGGCCGAAGGGCCTGCCGATGAGGCGGGCGAGCGTGGCGTGATCATCAACACCGCCTCCATCGCTGCCTATGACGGCCAGATCGGCCAGGCTGCCTACGCTGCCTCCAAGGGCGCCATCGCCAGCCTGACCTTGCCGGCCGCGCGCGAACTGGCACGCTTCGGCATCCGCGTAATGACCATTGCCCCGGGCATCTTCGAAACGCCGATGATGGCTGGCATGACCGAGGAAGTGCGTGCTTCGCTGGCTGCCGGCGTGCCGTTCCCGCCACGTTTGGGCCGCCCGCAGGAATACGCTGCGCTGGCCCGTCACATCATCGAGAACAGCATGCTCAACGGCGAGGTGATCCGCCTCGACGGTGCACTGCGCATGGCTGCCAAGTAAGGAGAGCGAACATGACCCTCGCCAATGATCCGATCGTAATCGTCAGCGCCGTGCGCACGCCCATGGGCGGCCTGCAGGGCGACCTGAAAAGCCTGACCGCGCCACAACTGGGTAGCGCGGCCATTCGTGGTGCCGTGGAACGTGCCGGCATCGATGCTGCCAGTGTCGAGCAAGTGCTGTTCGGCTGCGTGCTGCCGGCTGGCCTGGGCCAGGCGCCGGCACGCCAGGCGGCGCTGGGGGCCGGGCTGGACAAGCACACCACCTGCACCACCCTGAACAAGATGTGCGGCTCGGGCATGCAGGCCGCGATCATGGCCCATGACCTGCTGCTGGCCGGCACCGCAGACGTGGTGGTAGCCGGCGGCATGGAGAGCATGACCAATGCCCCGTACCTGCTGGACAAAGCCCGTGGCGGCTACCGCATGGGCCACGGCAAGATCATCGACCACATGTTCATGGACGGCCTGGAAGACGCCTATGACAAAGGCCGTCTGATGGGCACCTTTGCCGAAGACTGCGCCCAGGCCAATGTTTTTAGCCGCGAAGCCCAGGACCAGTTCGCCATCACCTCGCTTACCCGCGCCCAGGACGCGATCAGTAGCGGCCGCTTTGCCGCCGAAATCGTGCCGGTGGAAGTCACCGAGGGCAAGGAAAAGCGCGTTATCAAAGATGACGAGCAGCCGCCCAAGGCGCGCCTGGACAAGATTCCGCAGCTCAAGCCCGCCTTCCGTGAGGGCGGTACGGTGACCGCAGCCAACTCCAGCTCGATTTCCGATGGCGCTGCGGCGCTGGTACTGATGCGCCGCTCCGAAGCCGACAAGCGCGGCCTCAAAGCACTGGCGGTGATCCACGGTCATGCGGCCTTTGCCGACACCCCGGCGCTGTTCCCGACCGCGCCGATCGGCGCCATCGACAAACTGATGAAACGCACCGGCTGGAACCTGGCCGAAGTCGACCTGTTCGAGATCAATGAGGCCTTTGCCGTGGTCACCCTGGCGGCCATGAAACACCTTGACCTGCCCCACGACAAGGTCAACATTCACGGCGGCGCCTGTGCCCTTGGCCACCCGATCGGCGCTTCCGGCGCACGCATCCTGGTGACCCTGCTGTCGGCCCTTCGCCAGAACAACCTGCGCCGCGGTGTGGCGGCCATCTGCATTGGCGGTGGCGAGGCCACGGCCATGGCCGTCGAATGCCTGTACTGAGGTGAACCATGCTGGTAACTGACGAGCAACAACAGATCGCCGATGCGGTACGCGCTTTTGCCCAGGAACGCCTGAAACCTTTTGCCGAGCAGTGGGACAAGGAACACCGCTTCCCCAAGGAGGCCATCGAGGAGATGGCCGAGCTGGGCCTGTTCGGCATGCTGGTCCCGGAACAGTGGGGCGGCAGCGACACCGGTTACGTGGCCTACGCCATGGCCCTGGAAGAAATCGCCGCTGGCGATGGTGCCTGCTCGACCATCATGAGCGTGCACAACTCCGTAGGCTGTGTACCGATCCTGCGTTTTGGCAGCGAGCAGCAGAAGGCGCAGTTCCTCACCCCCCTGGCAACTGGCGCGATGCTGGGTGCCTTTGCCCTCACCGAACCGCAGGCTGGCTCCGATGCCAGCAGCCTGAAGGCCCGAGCGCGTCTGGACGGTGACCACTATGTGCTCAATGGCAGCAAGCAGTTCATCACCTCCGGGCAGAACGCCGGGGTGGTGATCGTGTTTGCCGTGACTGATCCCGAGGCCGGCAAGCGCGGGATCAGCGCCTTTATCGTGCCCACTGATTCGCCGGGCTACCAGGTGGCGCGGGTCGAGGACAAGCTCGGGCAGCACGCGTCCGACACCTGCCAGATCGTCTTCGATAACGTGCGTGTACCGGTGGCCAACCGCCTGGGCGCAGAAGGCGAGGGCTACAAGATTGCCCTGGCCAACCTGGAAGGCGGGCGCATCGGTATCGCTTCGCAGGCTGTGGGCATGGCCCGTGCGGCGTTCGAAGTGGCGCGTGACTACGCCAATGAGCGGCAAAGCTTTGGCAAGGCGCTGATCGAACACCAGGCCGTGGCTTTCCGTCTGGCCGACATGGCGACGAAAATTGCCGTGGCCCGGCAGATGGTGCTGCACGCCGCCGCGCTACGTGACGCCGGGCGCCCGGCGCTGGTGGAAGCGTCCATGGCCAAGCTGTTTGCCTCGGAAATGGCCGAAAAGGTCTGTTCGGATGCCTTGCAGACCCTGGGCGGTTATGGCTATCTGAGTGACTTCCCGCTGGAGCGGATCTACCGCGACGTTCGGGTTTGCCAGATCTACGAAGGCACCAGCGACATTCAGCGCATGGTCATTGCGCGCAATCTTTGAAGGAGCAGACTGCATGGCATTCGAAACCATCCTGTTGGACATTCACGGCAAGGTCGGCCTGATTACCCTCAACCGCCCGCAGGCACTGAATGCGCTGAACGCGCAGATTGTTGGCGAGATCAACCAGGCCCTGGACCAGCTCGAGCGTGACCCGAACATTGGCTGCGTGGTGCTGACAGGTTCGGCCAAGGCCTTTGCCGCGGGCGCCGACATCAAGGAAATGGCCGACCTGCAATACCCGCAGATCTACGTCGATGACCTGTTCAGCGATGCTGACCGCATTGCCAACCGACGCAAGCCGATCATTGCTGCGGTATCCGGCTTCGCCTTGGGCGGCGGCTGCGAGCTGGCGATGATGTGTGACTTTATCCTTGCTGCGGACAACGCCAAGTTTGGTCAGCCGGAAATCAACCTTGGTGTGCTGCCGGGCATGGGCGGCACCCAGCGGCTCACCCGTGCGGTGGGCAAGGCCAAGGCCATGGAACTGTGCCTGACCGGCCGCCTGATGGGCGCCGAAGAGGCCGAGCGTGCTGGCCTGGTGGCGCGCATTGTGCCGCAGGCGGAGTTGGTGGAAGAAGCACTGAAAGTGGCGGCGACCATTGCCAGCAAGTCGATCCCGGTGAGCATGATGGTCAAGGAGAGCGTCAATCGCGCGTTCGAAGTTACCCTCAGCGAGGGTGTGCGCTTTGAGCGCCGGGTGTTCCATGCGGCGTTCTCTACCGAAGACCAGAAAGAAGGCATGGCCGCATTCATCGCCAAGCGCGAGGCGCAGTTCAAGGATCGTTGATCAGACTCGGTTCGTGCTGTTGCCGTTGCCGTTGCCGTTGTTTTTGCTTCTAAGCGCGCGGTAGTTCAGGCGACGCAGATTGCGACTTCAGGAGGCCGAGCGCAGGGCTTGCGAAGGGAGGTGACGGGCATGGATGCCCGTCAAGCGCTGGGCCCCAGGATGGGGCCTGCAGCGCGGTCCTCCCGGGAGCAAGCCCGGAGCGAGGGAACCCCGGAGCGTAGCGCAGGGGCCGGATGATGGGAGCGGACGGCTTTGGTTACTTTGGCCAAGACCAAAGTAACCCGCCGGAAGGGCGGAAAGGTGACTCAGCGCCACCTGCGCGAACGAATGTCTACACTGTGTTGAGGCCCACCTCGCAGGAAGCTACAAAGCGGATATGGCTGTTTTGGTGCGGCGAACAGTCCGTTTGCGATGGCGACGCTGACTCACCTTTTCGCCCTTACGGCGAGTCACTTTTTGTCAAACGCGACAAAAAGTAACCAAAAAACGCTGCGCTCCCATCATCCGGCCCCTGCGCTGCGCTCCGGGGTTCCCGCACTCCGGCCTCGCTCCCGGGAGGACCGCGCTGCAGGCCCCATCCTGGGGCCCAGCGCTTGACGGGCATCCATGCCCGTCACCTCCCTCCGCAAGGCCTGCGTTCGGCCTCCTGAAGTCGCGAAGATCAAGATCAAGATCAAGATCAACAGCCGCTGGGGCGGGCGGGGGCGCGGTTGGAATTACAGTTTACTGCAGGCACAGAAGCGCAGCCGCAGTGCCGACCGGCGGATTGTAAGCACTGGAAGCAAATTTGCACCCGATTGCAGTTGCTCCACGCGACGTGGCGCCTTAGACTGCCGCCCCCTGTAAAAGAGTGCCGGTTGGCGCTTGAAAATTTCCGCTGCCGATGCCAAGGCGTCGGCGGCACCCGAATCGCCCCAATGCACATTTTTTCATAGAGAAATCGATGACCAAGGAACAGTTGCTGGCCATGTCGGCCGATGACTACATGAACGCTGACCAGCTGGCTTTCTTCACTGGCCTGCTGCAGTCGATGAAAGTCGAAACCCATGAACGCATCGAGCTCAGCCGTGCCACCATCGAAGGCCTGGACACTCCGTCGGACCCTGCCGATGTGGCTTCGGTCGAAGAAGAGCGTAGCTGGCTGGTCAATGCCATCGACCGCGACCAGCGCTTGCTGCCTCAGCTGGAAATGGCTCTGGACCGTATCTCCGACGAGAGCTTCGGCTGGTGCGATGACAGCGGTGAACCAATCGGCCTGAAACGCCTGCTGATCAGCCCGACCACCAAGTACTGCATCGAAGCCCAAGAGCGCCACGAGCAGCTCGACCGCCACCAGCGCCAGGTATAACCCCGAGCGCGGTGCCAGGCCCCACGGAGCGATCCCTGGGGCTTTTCGCGTTTGTTGCGGGTACAGGTTTTGTTGCTCCGGACGTAATACTGATGTACCGCGAAGCGCTGTTTTCTCCAGGCAGGCAGGCGTATCATGGCTTTATCGTTAGGGTGCTAACTAAGTGCCGGAGGGTATGATGAATAGCCGGGTCGATGTAGCCGTGATGATAGGTTCGGGTGTGCCAGCCACCTTGCAGGCGCTGGGCAAACGCATCTGCTGGGTGGTGCTGGTCAATGGCGAGCGTCGGGGCACCGCCTTCGCCACGCGTGAAGAGGCACTTGAGTGCCAGGCTGCCTGGCAGCAGCAACTGAAGAGAGGCCTGGCTGCCTGAAATTGTTTATTGCCTCTCGACGGGTTTCGGTGTTTTCGGGCATATTTGTCCTACAGTAATGCGCACATGGATGCTAGGGCTTGTCTTCTTGCAGGCTCACCCCCATGGTTGCGTTTTCTGGTAAGTGATCTCAGGCATCACGCTTCCCAAACCGGGAATGAGCCAAACGCTTTCGTTTGAGGGCGATTCTGGCAGACCAGAGTAAAGATTCCTGCACGCTGCATCGTCAGCGGGCACAGACATTTCGCATATCGCTTTATTACTCTTTTCGCCTATCGATAAGAAATGGCCGTGCCTCCCCGAGCTTGGGAGAGGGCGGGTTGTAACCGGTTGAGGATTACTTCATTGGCAGTCAGCACACTTGATACCCATGCGTTATTCGCCCTGGGCGACTTGCGCGGTAAATTGGCCCAGCTGTTCCAGGGTCGCTTTATCTACGTTACCGAACAAACTCCCGAAGGCCTTTACATGGCCGAAATCGACACCGAAAACGCATTGGTGGTCGATGACAAACAGCGTCTTGAACTGAAAGTCGGCGACCACTTCCGCGCTGCCGTGTTGCCGAGCCGTGAAGGCGGCAAGCTGGAAATGCGCTTTCGCGAAATCAAACTGAATGTTTATGGCGTGGGCGATTATGCCTTCGTGTCTGTACCCGAAGGCGAGGGCATCGTCCTGCGCGAAGGGCATGGCGTGATGCTGGTTTTCGCCGCGCAACAACAGGTTCAGGAAGGCCTGGGCAAATTACTCAAGGCGGTGACTGGCAAGGTTGCCAAATGGCGCAAAGGCGAGCTGACCACCTTCAAGGCCAGTGAATGACCGACAGTGACAGTGCACCTGTCACGCGTGTCGAGTTCCATCGGCAGCACCAGGCGGATGCATTGGCCGAGGCGGAACGCTTGCTGGCCAGGCGTGGGGAGCTGCAAGGCGCCTGGTTGAACTGGGTAGCGGGAGAGCTTTACCGGCTCGGCCCGCCCCCTTATGTCGCCATGGTGCGTCGGGAGCTGCAGCGCCTAAGCCAAGGGTGAGGCGGTGGCTCTTCAGTTGCCCCGCTTGTGGCCGCTGCTGACTTCTTCTGGCACTGGCTCTTTCGACATGCGTTTGCGAAACAACGCCGCCCGGGCCAGCAATAGGGTGGTCACGGGCACGGTGATCGACAGCAGGATGGGAATTAGCCAGGCGTGCAGTACCGGTGCTTCCTTGAGCCACGAGAAGTAGATGATCGAAGCCAGGGCCACGCACCAGGCGCCAATGGTCGAAGCCAGCGCCGGCGGGTGCATGCGCTGGAAGTAATCCTTCAGGCGCACCAGGCCTATTGCACCGACCAGCGCGAATAGGCTGCCGGTCAGCAGCAGCGCGGCGGTAACCACTTCCAGCCAGAAGGGCAGTACCAGGGTTTCGGTCATTCGATCACCTCACCGCGCAGCAGAAACTTCGCCAGGGCAAACGAGCCGACGAAGCCGAACAGCGCAATCAGCAGTGCACCTTCGAAGTAGGTGTCACTGGCATAACGGATCCCCAGCACCAACATGGTCAGCATGGCCAGGATGTACAGGTAGTCCAGCGCCAGCACCCGGTCCTGGGCGGACGGGCCACGGAACAGCCGGACCAGCGCCAGGCCCATGGCCAGGGCGAAGATGAACAGGCTGGCGAGGACAGCGTTGGCGAGCAGGCCTGTCATTGGAATATCTCCATCAGCGGGCGTTCGTAGGTTTCCTTGAAGTGCTGGATAAAGGCTGCCTCGTCCTCCAGGTCGAACACATGCAACAGCAATACGCTGCGGTCCAGCGCCAGCTCGGACCAGACCGTGCCGGGCACTACCGTGGTGATCATCGATAATGCCGCCAGCCCATGCGCGTCGTGCAGGGCCAGCGGGATGTGCACGAACGCCGAGCGTGGTGGTTGCTTGCCAGCCCGCAGCACGCCACGGGCCACCAGCAGGTTGGACATGATCACATCGATGCCTACCCGGCAGATCAGGCGGGCGATGATCATTGGCCGACGTACGTGGGCATGCTGTGGGCGCAGCGGCGCCATCAGCAATGGCGCCAGCACGCCAAGTGCGGCACCCAGCAGCAGGTTGCCTGGGCTGACCGAGAGGTTCAGCAGCAGCCATAGGCCGAACAGCGAAACCGATAGCAGCGGGGCGGGGAACAGTCGGTTCATGGCTGCACCTGTACGTCGAGCGAGGTGGGGCCAGGAATCGGCCGGGCGGCCATCACGGCTTCGATATAGGCCTCTGGGGCCTGCAGGCTGGCAGCGGTGTCCTGGGTGTAGCGCAGCAACGGCTCGGCCTTGAGGCTGAGGATGATGCACAGGCCGAGCAGGATGACGATGGGCAGGCACTCATAGCGGCGTAGCACTGGCGACGGGCGCTCCTCGGGTTTCCAGAAACGCTGGATGCCGACGCGGCCGAAGGCGATCAGCGAGGCCATGCCAGACAGGATCAGCAGCGCCACCAGGGCCCAGCCCGCCGCACTCAGCGGCTGCTCGGCCGGCACCCCCAGCCCCTGCGGGTTGAACAGTGCGCTGATCAGGTTGAGCTTGCCGACGAAGCCTGACAACGGCGGCATGCCGATGATCAGCAAGGCGCAGGCGATGAAGCTGAGGCCGAGGAAGGCCATGGTCCACGGGATGATCTGGCCAATCACCACCTTCTGCTCGTCGTCGAGGTTGATGCCCTTGGGCGGGTGCAACGACTCCAGCGGTGGCGGCATGGCGTCTTCTTCTTCGTCCAGCGGCACTTCGTTGGCCGAGCGCGAGCGTTCGACCAGTTCGGCGAGCAGGAACAGTGCGCACAGCGCCAGGGTCGAGTTGACCAGGTAGAAGAGCGCCGCACCAGTCAGCGCCGACTGGGCAAAGCCGACGGCGCCGAGCAGGGTGCCGGCCGAGACCAGGATGCTGAGTGCCGCCATGCGCTCCAGGCGCTGTGCGGCCAGGATCGACACTGCTGCCACCGCCAGGGTGACAAGGCCACCGTACACCAGCCACTTACCACCGAAATGCGCCGAAGCGCCGGCCTGCCCGGAGAACAGCAGCGTCCACAGGCGCAACAGGGCATACAGGCCGACCTTGGTCATGATGGCGAACAGCGCGGCCACTGGCGCGCTGGCTGAGGCGTAGGCCGGCACCAGCCAGAAGTTCAGCGGCCAGATACCGGCCTTGACCAGGAAGGCCGTGGCCAGGATCGCCGCACCGGCATGCAGCAGGCCGCGGTCGGCCTCCGGTACCAGCGGGATCTTCAGCGCAAGGTCGGCCATGTTCAGGGTGCCGGTTACCCCATACAGCATTGCCGCGCCGACCAGGAACAGCGACGAGGCGAACAGGTTGATGGCGATGTAGTGCAGGCCGGCTCGTACCCGCGCACGCCCCGAACCATGCAGCAGCAAGCCATACGAAGCTGCCAGCAGCACCTCGAAGAACACGAACAGGTTGAACAAGTCGGCGGTGAGAAAGGCGCCGTACAGGCCCATCAGTTGAATCTGGAACAGCGCATGGAAGCTGGCCCCGGCACCGTCCCAGCGGGCGCGGGCAAACAACAGGGCGCTAAAGCCGATGATGCCGGTGAGGGTCAGCAGCAGTGCCGACAGGTGGTCCACCACCAGGACGATACCGAACGGTGCCGGCCAGTTGCCCGGCAGGTAGACGCCGATCGATTCCGCCTGGCCCTGGGTGCGTACCCACAGCAGCAGGCTGACCGCGATGGCCAGGCCGGCGAAGGTCGACAGCAGGTTAAGCCGGGCCTTGATATGGCGATGTTTCTCGCCCAGCAGCAGCATCACTGCTGCCGTCACCAGTGGCAGCAAAATGGGCGCGACAATCAGTTGGCTCATGCCATTCATTCGTCACGCTCCCGGCCATCCACGTGGTCGGTACCGGTCAGGCCGCGCGAGGCCAGCAACACCACCAGAAACAGCGCCGTCATGGCGAAGCTGATGACGATGGCCGTAAGTACCAGGGCCTGGGGCAACGGGTCAGTGTAGTGCAGCAGGTCTTGGGTGACGCCATCCTTGATGATCGGTTCCTTGCCGATGAACAGGCTGCCCATGCTGAAGATGAACAGATTTACGCCGTACGACAGCAGGCACAGGCCCATGATCACCTGGTAGGTTCGCGGGCGCAGAATCAGCCACACCCCCGAGGCGGCCAGCACGCCGATGGCAACTGCAATGACTTCTTCCATCAGGCGGCTCCTGCTTGGCTGGTTTTCGATGAATTGCCCGGGCGGTAGGCGCGTACCGACTGATGCGCCAGGGCAGTGAGGATCAGCAGGGTCGAGCCGACCACCACGGTGTACACGCCAACATCGAAGAACAGCGCGCTGGCCACGTGCACATCACCGAGCAACGGCAGGTGCAGGTGGGCGGTATGGGTGGTCAGGAACGGGTAGCCCAGCAGCATGGCGCCGACCCCGGTCAGGGTGGCGCACAGCAACCCGGTGCCCATCCAGCGCAGTGGGCGCAGGCTCATCTGCGCCTCCACCCACTGGGTGCCGGCCACCATGTACTGCAGGATGAACGCCACCGACATCACCAGGCCGGCGACGAAGCCGCCGCCTGGCTGATTGTGGCCACGCATGAACAGGTACATGGACACCAGCAGGGCGATTGGCAGCAGCAGGCGCACCAGCACCGCAGGCACCATCATGAAGCCCATGGCGGTGTCGGTGGCATGCCTCGGGTTGATCAGGTCGGTGACCACGTCACGCGCCAGCTGGCGTTGTTGCGCCGGCAACTGCATGCTCTCTTTCGGCGGACGGAAGCGCCGCAGCAGGGCGAACACGGTCAGCGCCACGGCCACCAGTACAGTGATTTCACCGAGGGTATCGAAGCCACGGAAGTCGACCAGCATGACATTCACCACATTGGTGCCGCCGCCTTGGGGCAGCGCCCGGCTCAGGTAGAACGAGGAAATGTCGTTGGGGGTCGGCCGGGTCAGCATGGCGTAGGACAGCACGGCCATACCCCCGCCTACCAGCACCGCCAGCAGCAGGTCGCGCAGGCGGCGCATGCGCGCACGCTCCAGGCTGCCCGGTAGCGGCGATACGCCTTCGATACGCCGTGGCAGCCAGCGCAAGCCAAGCAGGATGAGCACGGTGGTTACAACCTCCACCACCAGCTGGGTCAGGGCCAGGTCGGGAGCGGAGAACCAGACAAAGGTAATGCAGGTCATCAGACCGCAGACACTGACCATGATCAGTGCCGCCAGGCGGTGGTACTTGGCCTGGTAGGCGGCGCCGATGGCACAGGCGATGGCGATCAGCCACAGCGCGACGAACACGCCAGAGCCCGGAATCTTGGGCCGGTCACCCCAGCTGAGCCCGCTGTAGAGCATGGGCGTGAGGCCTGCGAGGAAGGCAGCAACTACCAGCATGAACAGCTGCGACTGAAGGCGCCGGGTGGTGAACAGGCGCTCGATGCGCCGCGCCAGCAGCATCAGGTGAACTTGCCCGTGCTCGAACAGGCGCTTGCCATTGAAGCGCTCGATCACCGGTGGGTAAGGGAAGCGGCCCAGGCGCAGTTGCTTGCGTAGCAGCAGGTACAGCACGATGCCGCCGCTCATGGCCACCAGGCTCATGATCAGGGGCGCATTCCAGCCATGCCAGATGGCCAGGCTGTACTCCGGCAGGGTACCGCCTACTACCGGGAGGGCTGCGGCGGCCAGCAGCGGGCCGACCGACTGGGCGGGGAAGATGCCCACCACCAGGCAGGTGAGCACCAGCAGCTCGACCGGAGCACGCATCCAGCGTGGCGGCTCGTGCGGGGTGTGGGGCAGGTCCTGGGCGGTGGGGCCGAAGAACACATCCACGGTAAAGCGCAGGGCATAGGCCACGCTGAAGGTGCCGGCCAGGGTGGCGATCACTGGCAACGCTGCTTCGACCCAGGCGGTGGAGCTGATGAACACGGTTTCGGCGAAGAACATTTCCTTGGACAGGAAGCCATTCATCAGCGGCACGCCGGCCATCGAGGCGCTGGCCACCATGGCCAGGGTGGCGGTGTACGGTACCAGGCGGATCAGCCCGCTGAGGCGGCGGATGTCGCGGGTACCGCTTTCGTGGTCGATGATGCCGGCGGCCATGAACAGCGAGGCCTTGAAAGTGGCGTGGTTGAGAATGTGGAACACGGCGGCTACTGCGGCCAGCGGGCTGTTCAGGCCCAGCAGCAGGGTAATCAGGCCCAGGTGGCTGATGGTTGAATAGGCCAGCAGGCCCTTCAGGTCGTTCTGGAACATGGCGGCGAAAGCGCCGAGCAGCAGGGTGAGGGCGCCGGCACCGCCGACGATCCAGAACCACTCTTCGCTGCCCGATAGCACCGGCCAGAAGCGCGCCAGCAGGAACACCCCGGCCTTGACCATGGTGGCAGAGTGCAAATAGGCCGATACGGGGGTGGGCGCTGCCATGGCGTGAGGCAGCCAGAAATGGAAGGGGAACTGTGCGCTTTTGCTCAGGGCGCCGATGAGGATCAGGGGCAGCAGCACCGGGTACAGCGCATGCTGGCGGATGGTGTCGCCGGCAGCCAGGACCTTGTCCAGGTCATAGCTGCCGACCACATGGCCGAGCAGCAGGGCACCCACCAGCAGGCACAAGCCACCCGCGCCGGTCACCATGAGCGCCATGTAGGCGCCACGCCGGGCATCTGCGCGGTGGTGCCAGTAGCCGATCAGCAGGAAGGAAAACAGGCTGGTCAGTTCCCAGAAGAACACCAGCTGGATCAGGTTGCCGGAGATAACAAGGCCGAGCATGGCGCCCATGAAGGCCAGGAAGAAGGCGAAGAAGCGCGGGACCGGGTCTTGCGGCGACATGTAGTAGCGGGCATACAGCGACACCAGCGTGCCGATGCCCAGCACCAGCAGCGAGAACAGCCAGGCAAAGCCGTCCATGCGCAGTACCAGGTTCAACCCCAGGCTGGGCAGCCACAGGAATTCTTCGCGAATCACGCCCCCGTGGGCAACTTGAGGGTACAGCAGTGCTACCTGGACGGTGCCGACCAGGGCCACGAGCCCGGCAAGAATGGACTCGGCGTTACGTGCGTTGTGCGGCAGCACGGCTGCCAGGCAACTGCCCACGAACGGCAGAAGCAATAGCACTATCAATGACATAGGGGCCTATTCTGGAGAAATTTGCAAAGATCATACGTGCCGGGGGGGTGATCACCAACACGCAACCTGTCGCAGAATCCTACAAATAGGCTGTGACAAGCTGTTTTTTTATAACAGTTTTTTACAAAGCATAGTCGCTGTTGTCATCTTTACAGGCCGGTCTGGCGTTCGCCTTCATCCAGGACGTCTGGTGCTTCGGCGGGTTCGCGGGGGCGGCGTACCTTGAGTTCGCTGACCACGACCGCAACCACGATCAGCAGGCCACCGAGCAGTGCCACACCCGGCAGACGTTCGCCGGCGATGCGCCCGACGACCCCTGCCCACACCGGTTCACCGGCATATATGAGGGTGGCGCGGGTGGGTGAGACCGACTTCTGCGCCCAGTTCATTGCCACCTGGATTACCGCGCTCATGGCACCCAGGCCTATTGCGCTGGCCAGCAGCAGCCAGGAAAAATCGGGGATGCGTTCCTGGGTCGGTACGATCATAAGGAACGCCAGCAGCGAAGCGGTTGCCAGTTGCACCACGGTGACCCGGCGCACATCCACCTGGCCGGCGTAACGGCTGATCAGGATGATTTCGGCGGCGATGGCGACGGCGCTTATCAGGGTAACCACCTCGCCCTCGCTGAAGTGCAGGCTGCCGCCTTCCGGCCCGGCCAGCAGCATCAGGCCAATGAATGCCAGGCAAATGCCGATGCTGGGCATCAGGCCAGGCCGGCGGCCCAGCACCAGCCACTGCAACAGCGGCACAAACGGCACGTACAGCGCAGTGATGAACGCTGACTGGCTGCTGCTGATAGTTTGCAGGCCCATGGTTTGCAAGCCATAGCCGAGCATGATCGACACGCCGATCAGCATGCCGGCCTTGAGTTCGGTGAAGGTCAGCCCGGGCAACGCCCGCGCCGAAACCACGCCAACGAACAGTGCGGCGGCAGCAAAGCGCAGGCCGACGAAGAACATCGGGCCGCTGACGGTCATCACGTTATGTACCAGCAGGAAGGTACCGCCCCACAACATGGTGATGAACACCAGCACCAGTTCCGCCTTGCTCAGGCGGAAGGTAACAGCAGAGGTCGGTTTGTTGCGGGCCTGGCTCATGGTCTTGCGCACTCGGAGGGGGCGGCGCACAATCGCCGCAAAGTGGGCAGTATACTGCGCAATCTCGACCAGTGAGCAATATAGTGCACAAAGATACTTCGCATCGGGCATCGGTGCTGCAACATGTCAGCCTCAACGTACGCAGCCTGCGCAACGCTGCCGGGCTGAGCCAGACGGCGTTGGCCGAGCGCTCAGGGGTCAGCCGGCGCATGCTGGTGGCGATCGAGGCGGGCGAGAAGAACGTCAGCCTGACCACCCTCGACCTGATCGCCGAAGCCTTGGGGGTGGCTTTCAGTACTCTGATTCAGGCACCTGATCAGCGCGACCCCGGCCGCATCGAGGAACTGGCCTGGGCCGGTGAGTACCCCCAGAGCAGGGCAGTGCTGCTGGGTAGCAGTGCGGCACGCCGTGAGGTGGAGCTTTGGGAATGGACCCTGGCACCGGGGGAGTGCTATTCCAGCGAGGCTGATGCCGAAGGCTGGAGTGAGCAGATTTATGTGGCCGAAGGGCAACTGACGCTGATCATCGAAGGGGCCGAGCATTGCCTGCAGGTGGGGCAGTTTCATGTGTTCCCCAGCAACTGCCGCTACGCCTACCGCAACGATGGGGCGGTGGCGGTACGGTTTGTCCGCAATGTGGTGATTTGAGCCGGCAGGCTTTGGGGCTGCTGCGCAGCCCATCGCGACACAAGGCCGCTCCCACAGGGATCGCTTACGGTTCATGCTTGCGCGGTAGCGGCGGGAGCGGCCTCGCCGGGGCGCCGGACCGGTCGGAAAGGGGCGCAAAGCGCCCCCAAAGATCTGAAACCAATCAGTTTTTCAGCAGCTCATCGGTCTTTACCACCGACGCATAGGCAAACGCCAAGGCCGCCATCGCCGAATCATGCACCTGCGCCGCCGGCACCTGCTTGCCGTCGAACTCCAGCGGCAAGGTAGCGCAGGCATCGTGCGCCACGGTCACCGTGTAGCCGAGGTCGGCTGCGGCACGGGTAGCGGCATCGATGCACATGTGGCTCATGCTGCCAACGATGGTCAGGGCTTCCACGCCATGTCGGTCTAGCGTGTTCTCAAGGTCGGTACCGAGGAAGGCGTTGACCTTGTGCTTGAGCACCACCGGCTCACCTGCCACCGGCTCGACCTTGGCGTGGATGTCCGCACCCTGCGAACCGGGTGCGAAAAATGGTGCATCGGCGCTGTCGAATTCATGCCGCACATGTACAACCAGATCGCCGCGCTGGCGCGCCGCCGCCAGCAGCCGGGCGGCGTTGTCGGCCGCCTGCTCAGCGCCATCGAGGACCCACTTGCCGCCCGGGAAATAGTCGTTCTGGATGTCGATGATGATCAGCGCCTGCTTGCTCATGCTGCCTCCTGTGGCAGTAGTCGTTGGGAGACGTTAGTTATAGGCTGTTTGCACAGACTTGGGGATTGGCACGAACGGCGGCAGCGGGCAGAAACCACTTGACCTTGACTTCACTTGAGGTTTTACCCTGCTCGGCATCGCGAAGCATGTGTCCGTAACCAGGAGAACGTCGATGTCGGCAATCCCTCATGCCCTGTGGTTCACCCAAATGATCGAATACGAAGTGCCCAGCCTGTGCCAGCAAGCGCTGGCCCAGGCGCTGGTGGCGCGCAGCGAGGCACTGGCCGCGCGCTGCGAAGGGCTGCAGGGCGTCAGCATCCAGGCCAGTGATGATGGCTGCCGGGTGCTGCAGTACCTGCAATGGCAGTCACGCCAGGCCTGGGCGGCCGCGGCCGAGTACTTCGTCGAGGAGCCCTTCCTTGAACTGCTGGGTCAGCATCAGGCGCGTGGTGTCAACTTTGCTGCCTACCAGACCCTACGCAGCCTGGTGCGCGGCGCCGATGGTGGTCTGCAGTGCGAGGTGGGTGAGCCTCAGGCATACCAGGGGGCGTAGTGTGGGTAGCGGTCCAGGCGGGCACCGATCACCATTTCGCTGATCCACGCCGCCAGGATCGAGCTGTAGGCCTTCTGGCTCGCTTCGCTGGACAACGCGTGGTCGGCGCCGTCGACGATGCGATGGGTGAGCGAGTGGGCGCTGACAAATGCCGAGCGGTAGCTCATCAGCGTGCTGTGCGGCACATAGTCGTCATGCTCGGACTCCACAAGCAACACATCCCCGCCGAATTCGGCGCAGGCCGCCAGTGCGCGATTATCTGCCGGGCCCAGTGAACGCTGGCGGTAGGCGTTCAGGCGTTGGCGGTCGAGGGTTTGCTTGGGGGTGTTCCATTCGTCGTCCCAATACATGGCGGGGACCCGCAGGGCCAGCCATTTGACTGGCCGTTCGCGGGTCAGCAAGGTTGCCAGGTAGCCACCGTAGCTGCTGCCAATGATGGCGATGGCACTGCTGTCCACGGCCGGATGGCTGAGCAGCCGGTCGTAGGCCACCAGCAGGTCCTGCAGGTTCTGTTCACGGGTGACCGTGAGGCGTTGGCTTTCAGTTTTTTCGTGGCCGCGCAGGTCGAAGGTCATGCACACGCAGCCCAGCCCAGTGATGTGCCGGGCGCGGGCCAGATCGCGCTGCTGACTGCCGCCCCAACCGTGGACGAACAGGATGCCTGGCATCTTGCTGCCAGGACTGACCAGGGTGCCGACAATGCTGTCGTTGTCGACTTGCAGTTCAACGGTTTCACTCTGAACGGCCATGTTCGCGAATCCGTGCAAATTTGCTGAGTTGTCCGAGTTCACTGTCGTTTCCTTGGTAGAAGAGAGTGGCGTCAGCGGGCAGGTCGGGCGTGCCGAATACTTCGTGGGTGGAGGCACGCACCCGTTGCAATGCCGGGTCATCGGCAAAAGCCTGCAGGGCCAGCAGCTCGGCACTGCTAGCACCGCCCAGGCGCCAGGATTGTTCGAGTACACCGCTACGAAGGTGCCCCTTGGGGTTCAGGCCGCGGGCTATGTCGTAGTTGCGTCGCGACGCGATGAAGCCAGGGAAGTGCTGCTCGGCAGCCTGCTCGTAGGCGATTGCCTGGTTGATGGCCAGGCGCAGGTGGTCTTCCAGTGGTAGTTGCAGGAGCGCCTGGTAGTCACCACGTACCACCAGCAGGTCGGAACCGCCGTATATCTCGGTGCCCTGATGGTCGTGGGTCAGTTGCTGGGTGCCGTGATAGCTGCAGGTGAGGCCGGCGACGCGCACCTGGCCGACGCTGAAGGTTTGCACGTCGCTCAGGTCTTCTTCGAGTACCAGCCCCCACAGCGCCAGGTCCTGGTCATCCATGGCGGCCAGCAGTGGCTCCAGCGCGTGCGCTGTGGTGATGACCTGCTGGCCGCGGCCTGCGCAGGCCAGCACCGGCTTGACCCTCAGGGGGCCGTCGAGCAGCAGCAACTGTGCGGCGGTGCGCGCATCGGCTTTGCTGAACACGGTATAGCCGCGCAGCAAGGCGTCGCTTGCCTGTCGAGCGAAGTCATCGGTCCAGCCCGGCGGGAAGCTGGCCCCGGCCGGCAGCGGGTGGGAGATCGCCTTGGTCGCCATGTAAGGGTGTGCGACCAATCCACCGAACAGGTCCTGCTCGGTGCGGATGCCCATGGCGGCATGACGTTTTGGGTCGACCAGGGTTTCGGTAGGCAGGTAATAGTAGCCATCAGCGGCGGTGGGGGAATGGGGTGGGTG
>NZ_JAFBKA010000129.1:0-261 GCF_022760795.1 Pseudomonas sp. BP01 | reverse complement strand
TGGTGTCGGTGACATCCACTTTCGCAGCGCCGCCCAACTCCAGGTTTTCGAAGGTGGCGCCGGTAGCGTCTACCGCCGATTTAATGCCAACGCTGATTTCACCGGCGTCGTTGTAAACGTCATCGCCCTGCGCGTCGTGGGTGTACGGCGCGCTGGTCTCACCGGCCTTGATGGTGACCTGAGCGTTGTTGCTCAGGGTCACAATCAAGTCGTGAGCAAGCGGTTGGTTGATATGCACGGTGAACGTCGGTTTGACGTTCT
>NZ_JAFBKA010000128.1:0-264 GCF_022760795.1 Pseudomonas sp. BP01 | reverse complement strand
CGGCAGCCGACATCGGTGGCCGTACCTTCGAGAACCTGCAGCTGGGCGACGCGGCGAAGGTCAACGTCACCGACACCACCGACGAAGTCGTGGCGAAACTGACCGCGACCCCGTCGGTCACCGAAGGTGGCGTGATTACCTACACCGTGACGCTGACCAACAAAGACGGCCTGCCGATCGACAAGCACGCGGCGCTGACCTTTACCCTGGACGATGGCAAAACCACCATCACCATCCCGGCTAACGGTACAACCGGCACTGCGA
>NZ_JAFBKA010000127.1:0-264 GCF_022760795.1 Pseudomonas sp. BP01 | reverse complement strand
CGGCAGCCGACATCGGTGGCCGTACCTTCGAGAACCTGCAGCTGGGCGACGCGGCGAAGGTCAACGTCACCGACACCACCGACGAAGTCGTGGCGAAACTGACCGCGACCCCGTCGGTCACCGAAGGCGGCGTGATCACCTACACCGTGACGCTGACCAACAAAGACGGCCTGCCGATCGACAAGCACGCGGCGCTGACCTTTACCCTGGACGATGGCAAAACCACCATCACCATCCCGGCTAACGGTACAACCGGCACTGCGA
>NZ_JAFBKA010000126.1:0-267 GCF_022760795.1 Pseudomonas sp. BP01 | reverse complement strand
TTGCTTGATTCATTGTAAAAGACGATGCTGTAAACGCGACCCTGTTATAGGTCTGTAGCTCAGTTGGTTAGAGCGCACCCCTGATAAGGGTGAGGTCGGCAGTTCAAATCTGCCCAGACCTACCATTGCATGGTGCAGCCTAGAATACGGGGCCATAGCTCAGCTGGGAGAGCGCCTGCCTTGCACGCAGGAGGTCAGCGGTTCGATCCCGCTTGGCTCCACCACTTTCGCTGTACGCAGTCACTTGTCAGAACTTAGAAATGAACA
>NZ_JAFBKA010000125.1:0-271 GCF_022760795.1 Pseudomonas sp. BP01 | reverse complement strand
CAGCGCCACCTGTGCGAACGAATGCCTACACTGTGTTAAGGCCCACCTCGCAAGAAGCTAAAAAGCGGATATGGCTGTTTTGGTGCAGCGAACAGTCCGTTTGCGATGGCGACGCTGACTCACCTTTTCGCCCTTACGGCGAGTCATGGGCCTGCCCCGTGACAGCGGACGCCAAGAAGCTGGCTACAGAGCCAACTGCCTTAAGCCTTTTGCGTATTCGTTCGGTGAACGGTAACCCAGTGCTGAATGCAGTCGACAGCTGTTGTAAAAC
>NZ_JAFBKA010000124.1:0-285 GCF_022760795.1 Pseudomonas sp. BP01 | reverse complement strand
CAGCAGAAAAGCTGGGAAGCAGGCCAGCCAACAACGTATGGTCGCGCATCAGCAATGCGCGGTAGGGTGGGCTGTCTGGATCCTCTAGCCATTTCAGCCAGAGGGTTTCGCTGGTGCCGGCCGCAGGAGCCGCTCCCGGCACAATCGCCTCGGTAATGCCGCCACCCAGGCACAGCGCCATGGTCTTGGCATACGCTACGCCAGACTCCCGGTGATCACCGTCGTAGTCGTACTGCTCGGCCACCTTGAACATGGGCGTGTCGAACAGCGCGGCGTAAGCACGGG
>NZ_JAFBKA010000123.1:0-287 GCF_022760795.1 Pseudomonas sp. BP01 | reverse complement strand
TTCGAGCAGAACTCACAAATTTTACCTTAGCCTGATCCACCAGCAGTGAAACTGGTGTTCAGTCTATTTCTATCACATATCCGAATTTTTAAAGAACGATCTGACAAAAGTCAGAAATCAACATTCGCAGGGAATGCTCATTTCTGAGTTCTGATCAGCAAATGAATCAAGCAATTCGTGTGGGAGCTCATCAGCAGGCTGATGTCGTCGATTAAGGAGGTGATCCAGCCGCAGGTTCCCCTACGGCTACCTTGTTACGACTTCACCCCAGTCATGAATCACACCGT
>NZ_JAFBKA010000122.1:0-292 GCF_022760795.1 Pseudomonas sp. BP01 | reverse complement strand
ACTTCAAGCTGACCGATGGCACGACAGTCGTTGTGGCCGCCAACAGCACCACTGGCTCGGCCACTGCAACCGCGCCGGATAACGTCTATGTCGGGACTAACCAGCCGGTGGTCAACGCCATCGACGCGGTCAGTGGGGCGGATGCGTGGAAATTCGAAAACCTGAACCTGGACAAGACCCCGGTCAGCACCCAGGTCACCGATGAGCCAGGCACCCCGGGCAATGAAGGCGACCTGGTCAAGGTCACCATCACCGCCGACCAGACGTCGGTGGCGGAAAACGTCAAACCGAC
>NZ_JAFBKA010000121.1:0-300 GCF_022760795.1 Pseudomonas sp. BP01 | reverse complement strand
GCACCAGCGGTTCGATCACCGTGACCGCGCCGGACAACGTCTACGTCGGCAGCAACACGCCAGTGGTGCAGTCGATCGCGACCGTTGCGGGCGCTGACGTCGGCAAGTTCGAGCAGCTGACCCTGGATAAGACGCCGGTCAGCACCACCGTGACCGACGAACCAGGTTCGGGTACTCCGGGCACTGGCAACCAGGGCGACCTGGTACAGGTCACCATCACGGCCGACCAGACCTCGGTAGCGGAAAACGTCAAACCGACCTTCACCGTGCACATCAATACCGCCCTGGCCAACGACCTGG
>NZ_JAFBKA010000120.1:0-314 GCF_022760795.1 Pseudomonas sp. BP01 | reverse complement strand
AAGCACCCACACGAATTGCTTGATTCGATTTGTTAAAGAGCGTTTGGTTAAGAGCTTTTCGTCTCAACCGAGGCGCGCATTCTACGCTTTCCTCAGAGCCTGTCAAGCGTTTATTTTGAAGTTTTTTTGCGAGAAACTCGTTTAGCTTCAAACACTTGGCTCGCTGCGATCTCTCGTAGCGGGAGGCGAATCATACAGCGTTTAGAAGCGCTGTCAACCACCATTTCAACCGCTTGCGATCAGTTGATCGTAGCCCTTTCAGCATCACCTTAACTACTTAACTCATTGAATCTCAAGGAGTTTGTCGTTCCGAT